>QKFE01000271.1 GCA_003252225.1 Kiritimatiellales bacterium
ATTATGCGACGTAATAGATGTTGATAAAAATGTGGATAACTGTGGATAATTTCAGCGGATGGAATTTTCGCCCACGATCACTCAACTGCATTACTTACGTACGGAGCGGATTTTCGTACGGTGCAAATTTTTCTGCGTCAGGCTACTGATTTACAGATCCAGTAGCAACTTTCGATATCGGCGCGGCGGAACACCGGCGACTTTATGGAACAGCCGCGAAAAATATGCCGCACTGTTAATTCCGACTTCATATGAAATTTCCTGCACGGTTAAGTCGGTTGAGCTGAGCAACAGCTGCGCCCGTTCGATGCGGCGGCGGTTCATAAATTCGACCGGACGGCACCCCAGCGTTTTAAAAAACAGGTCTGAAAAATATGTCGGTGTCAGTCCGGATAATTCAGCCAGTGTTTCCAATGAAATATCCCGCCGGATGTTTTCCTCGATGAATTGAAGTACGGGCGCAAACCGGCCCAACCGTTCTTTTTCCAGCTCCGTCGGCTCAATGGCCTGTTTTAAAAAAGTCGAAGCAATCTGTAATAACAGCCCCCGGGATTCAATAGCGGTTGCCAGCGGAATTTCGGCGTGAAGCAGACGTCCGTGTTCGTCGGCAAACGGCGTTAAAAGATCAGTCATTTGCCGGAATATCCGGTAATGAAAATCATCCGCCTTCAGCGTTAGTTCACACCGGTTGGCGCTGAACAGGTCGATGCCGGTATCCAGTCGCATGGCGAAGCCGACATAGTATTGGGTATGAAAATTTGGACAGCTATAGTCGGCGGTGACGTAACACGGAACGAGGTGTAAATCACCGGCATGCAAGGTATGCGTTTCCCCGGAATGCCGAACGACCGCTTCACCCTCTTCAATCAGGTAGATTCGCGAAAACGGGCTGGCGAGCCGTTTGTAGTTCCACGAGCGGTTCAGCTTGCAGTGCCCGGCCTCAAACAGATTGATTCTAAGGGTGTCGATCGGCTGCTCTTTTTTCATGTCATATCCGTGATTTGTTCAAGTTTGAAAAATAGTTCATCAATCCCCGGTTGATAAGCAAAAAGGAATCGGAATAATTCGGGGCTGGAGTGTTAAATTTAATGAAGGGAAACCTGTTATGAGTTATCAAGACGGCTGGGCCGCCATTAACCTTGAAATGCCGCCGAAGGTGCCGCGCACGGAATATTCGCCGGAGTTCCACTGGGATCTGCTGAACGCCGTGACCGGTTCGCACATTACCACCGCGTCAACCCGCGACGAGCGGGATGCTGCCGCAAATGCGTTTGTCAAAGAGTGGGACTACGGCATGTTCTGGTCGATTCTCACCCACTGCAATGAAATCGAAGAGTGCCGCACAAAAATGGGCCATGCAGAATATGCTTCCGCCGGAAGCGACCGATGCGACGATGTGGAATGCCCGTTCAGTGATCCGGATGAAGTGCTCGCGTTCGACCCGTGGAAGGTGTACGGCGAGCGCGATCACGCTACGCTGGTGAAGCAATACAACGACCATTATGCCAAGCTCTGCAAACGTTACCCGGACACCGTCAACATGACCGGAATTTATATTTCGCTGATGTCCGGCCTGATTGAAATTTTCGGTTGGGATATGATGCTGATGGCGATGGCGGATGCGGAGGAGTTCGGCGAAATGACGACCCGGTACGCTTCGTGGATTCAGCAGTATTTTAATGCGCTGGCCGATTCCGATGCGCCGTGTGTGATGATTCACGATGACATTGTCTGGACATCGGGCCCTTTCTGCGCACCGGCGTGGTACCGTGAATATATCTTCCCGAACTATAAAAAGCTTTTCGCGCCGATTCACGAAAGCGGTAAAAAACTGATCTATACGTCGGACGGAAATTACACGATGTTTATCGACGACATCGCCGCCGTAGGCGTCAACGGATTTGTAATGGAGCCGACGACGGACATGAAATACATCGCGGAAAAATACGGGAAGACGCACGCGTTTGTCGGCAACGCGGATACCCGGATTCTGCTGAGCGGAACAAAGGAAGAGATTCGTGCGGAGGTGCAGCGCTGTATGGATATCGGCAAAAAATGCCCCGGCTTCATTATGGCGGTCGGAAACCATATCCCGGCCAATACACCGGTCGAAAATGCGCTGTATTACAACGAAGTCTACGAGGAACTGGCTCGCAGATAAAATTAAACACCAAGACCGCAAAGTCGGCTAAGCAAATCATGCCTTCGCGTTCTTTGCGTTCTTCTGTTATCAATGGAAGGAATTTGGAATGAGTGTTGAAAGAGCACGCGCCGCAATTAACGGCGAAATGACGGACCGGATTCCGCAGTGGGATGTGCCGGATTGCCCGGCGTTGGCGCAACAGCTTTTTGATTATGATGTGAAGGCCAATCCGCACCGGGCCTGCATCGATATGCTGAAGCATTTTGATATTGATGTGACAATCAGCAGTATTCCGGATGATTGCGCGGAATGGAATTTTCCGCTGGTTCGCTATTACGAGGACGCCACGTTTACGGACGATCCGGAAAATGCGCGCTACGGGTCCCTCCCCCGCGCCCCCTCCCCCCGCCCGTATACGTCGATGTATGATGCTTTGGGCATGAAGGCGCACGGCGCGTTCTGGGGCTTCTCCCCTACCCTTACGATGCAGAATCACCCCTGTTCGGATCCAGAGGATGTTTTGAAGTTTGAGCCGCTGGAATATTCTATTTTCTGTTCGTCTCGTTCACGGATGATAAAGGCTCAGGCATCAACAACGGAACCAGCCCGATCATCATCACGGCAGATGGCGGAGGCGGCGGAACAACCGGCGGAACCGTTATCGAAACCCCGACGCAGGATGCTTTCATTCAGAGCACAACGGTTTACAACAACACCCAGCTAAAAGTTCAACCGGATTACCGCACATCCTACCTCAAGTTTGATCTCAACGGAATCGGCGGAACCGTAACCGGATCAAAACTGATTGTTCAACTGACCGACGCCGGAAACGGAACCGTGCGCGTCTATAAAGGCAGCAGTAATCTTGACTGGACCGCTGCCACACTGACTGCGGCAACGGCCCCGGAACAGGGAGCTGAACTCGGCAGTGTAACCGGCTCATTCGCCAACGGCAGCACACTGGAAATTGATCTCGGCACATCCATCGGCAACGGCGAAATCACCTTCGTTGTCACAATGGACGGCGGCGGCAATGATATCTGGTTCTCCTCATCTGAAGGCGAAAACAGCCCGCGCCTCGAAGTGATCTATCAGTAAACTTCGCCCGTAAACCGAAACAAAAAAGGGGCTGCTTCGGCAGCCCCTTTAAAGTTAGAAATCGCCATAGTCACGGCGGACATCCCTCCTGCCGGATTCAACCGGT
>QKFE01000368.1 GCA_003252225.1 Kiritimatiellales bacterium
TTTTCACAACGGGATTTGAATACCATTTCATCAGGCCGGAGAGTTCCTGCGTATTGTCGTTGCTCGATTCCGAAACAGGCTTATCCGCCGGCAGCGGTCGCCGGTCGTCTGCCTTTAAAGGCTCAAATTTAATGGCCGGCATTCGTCCGAGATATTTTTCAACGGCGCGGCCCAGAGCCACCTTTCCGGCGGAGGTTTCGATATGCTTCAGTTCGTTTGAAAATTCGGGGTCATAGCCCACAACCAAGTGGAGTTCATCGGTTCGCAACGGGGCGGTATCGATAAAATAGCGGCGCGAAAGCGCATCGGCCATTGAAACGTGGGTGATGATTTCGTGCCACTGATTGAACAGGAGCTCGATTTCGGCGGCGCTATCTATCTTTTTTTTTTCGGCCGGTATTCCGGCTGCCGCAACGGAAGGAGAAGCTACCGCCCCGCCGGATTTAAAGTTTTTTTTTAGTTCAGCGACCTGTTTGAGCAGCTCGTTGATGGTTACCGTTTCGGCCGCGCGCGAACAGCGGATCAGCCCGGTTTCGAGCAGGGTCTTTTTGGAGAGCGCGAACCGCATCCGTCCGTCGGTTTCCACCAGCGCATCGATAATACGCAGCACCCGCCCGGCTTCCGTTTCGGGGGCAACGGATTCGTAAAAACTTAACTGTGTATCGGGAAGTTCCAGCGCCGATGCGCCGTTTCCGGCATAAAGAACAACCAGCAGATTCCGGAAACTTTCGAGCAGTTCCATCACAACGCGCTGGAGGTCTTTTCCGGCCTGATCCATCTCGGAAATAATGTTGATAATGGCCGGAACATCCGACTTCAAAATCGCGGTCGTCAGGTTTTCGAGCACATGCCGCGAAACCAGCCCGAACACCGCCAGCACATCCTCTTCGCCGATCTCTTTTCCGCGAAACGAAATAATCTGATCCAGCGCCGATTCGGCATCGCGCAGACCGCCTTCCGCACCGCGGGCAATCGCCAACAGCGCATCTTCGGTGATGGTGATCCCCTCTTCGTCGCACCCTTTACGCAGTCGGCCGACGATATCCTGCACCGAAATCCGGCGCAGATCAAACCGCTGGCAGCGCGACAGAATCGTCGGCAGCACCTTATGCACATCGGTTGTGGCGAAAATAAATTTCACATGCTTCGGCGGCTCTTCGAGGATTTTCAACAGCGCGTTAAAAGCGGCGGTTGAAAGCATGTGCACTTCGTCGATGATGTAAATTTTATAGGGTCCGCGGGCGGGCGAATAGCGGGCGTTGTCGCGCAGATCGCGCACCTGATCGACCCCGTTGTTCGACGCGCCGTCGATCTCAATCACATCAAGGCTGTTCCCGGCCATCACCTCTTTACACGAATCGCATTCATCGCACGGATAGGGCGTCGGGCCGTTTTTACGGCAATTGAGCGCTTTGGCCAGAATACGGGCGGACGTGGTTTTCCCGGTACCGCGCGATCCGACAAAAATATAGGCGTGCGCCACCCGGTCGGTTTCAATGGCATTCGTCAGCGTTTTTGTGACGTGCCCCTGCCCGACCACATCAGCAAACTGCTGCGGGCGCCATTTCCGTGCTAGAACTTCATATGCCATAAATGATTCGTGATCCGTGATGCGTAATTTTTCCCGGGAAAGGTACCGAAAGGGTTCCCGACCGTCACTCCGTCCGGCGATTTCAGACACCCGAAAAACATGGCTTACCGCTGCTGCCTTCCGACCCTGACGGGGTTCACCCGGTCTCGTCATCCGAAGGCCGACCTTCAACATGACTGCCGGGAACCGTCTCGATACCCTCCCAAACGGGAAGAATTGGGAAGATACTAAGCCCCCCCGCCCAACGCAAGCCCGTCCGCCCACAAACTCTGCAACCCCGAAATTTTCCGGTCAAAGCTGCATTTGTTTTAACAAAAAAGGCGCTCCGTTTGGAACGCCTGAAAGTTCGTTTCAAATTCGATTACATCCGCAATGTAAGGTCGAGCATCGCCTCGGCCTTTTCGTCGGAGAGGGAGTCGAGGACAAGTTTGGCGCCGCTGTAATCCTGAAAGGAGGTGAATTCATCGGGCACCGCGATACAGGCTGCGCCGGCAGTGAGCGCGCCTTTGCAGGCGACCTGCGAAGAAACGACCGCAACCAGCGTGACGTGTTCTTTGTTGCACTGCTTGAGCATTTTCAGCCAGTCGTCGGCGCGCGGGAAGGAGTCTTTGACTTCTTCGGGAATCAGCAGCTCAACGCCCATCGCGTCGAGTCCGAGTTTGCTCATCATTTTATTGGCGATATCGGCCGGAAGCGCGGTAAAGGCGATTACGGGGATATTGCGCGCCTGCGTGGCTTTGATCAGTTTCGCGAGGCCTTCATCGAGCTGGGCTTCGTTTGCGCAATAATCGGCGACGGTACGATCCACTTCGGCAACGGCTTTTTCAATGGCATCGGCTTTTTTGCCGGAGCAGAGCAGTACATCCGTGACCGCCGCGCGGTGCAGCGGGGACATGCTGGAGCGGGAAAAAAGGATCGGCGTCAATTCAACGCCTTTCGAAGCAACCGCGCTTTTAATGGCTTCAAATTCCACTTTGCGCGTTTTGGCTGCAACATATTCCAGTTCGAAAATCAGGGCGTGGGTGCTGCGAACCTTTTTCACCTCTGTCTGCGCATTATTGCTCATAAAAAACTCCGTTTTCGTAATTAGTTAAGCGGCCCCCCGACGGGAGCTTTTTCAAAAATGAGCGCGTAGTCTATGGAGCTTAACCGCTTGCGTCAAGTACAGGTTTTTAGGGCGGAAAACGGAAAATATATTCTATAAGAACCGCAATCCGGTCTGCTATCGTCACCCACTCGAAACCACAATCCGGAGGAGGAAAGATGAAGAGATTTGCCCTGATTGCCCTGACCGTCATTGCGGGAACCGCCCTACAGGCCCGCGCGATTCAGTCCTTTTCGCACGACATAAAAACAAAGACGGCCAACCAATGGGAAACGGTCGATATTCAATTTGCGGCGCAAAACCTGCCTGAACAACCGGCCGATGCAGAACTTACGGCGGTTTTAACCTGCGGCGAAGAAACGCTGTCGGTGCAAGGTTTTTATAACGGGGGGAAAAATTACACCGTCCGTTTCTGCCCGGGAAAAACCGGCGAATGGAGCTATCAGCTCTCTTCCTCTTTAAAGGGGCTGGATGGAGTTAAAGGGCGGATTTCGGTTCAACCGGCACTGGAAGGCCGGAAAGGCGGGATTACCGTCAACCCGGAATCAAACCGTGAATTTCAATATGCCGACGGCTCGAAATATTACCCGATCTGTTTTGAGGTTGACTGGCTTTTTGCGCTCGATGCCGAAAATCCGGACGATATCCCGGTTACCCGCATGTTTGTGAATACGCTGGCGGAAAACGGCTACAATCAGGCCATTATGAATGTGTTCGCATTCGACGTGGACTGGAAAAAAGACGACAAGCTGACTGCCGAATTTGAATACGGCAGCCCGAAAGCCTTCCCCTTTGAAGGCACCAATGAAAACCCGGTGCACAGCAAATTGAACCCGGAATATTTCCGGCGGCTCGACCGGGTCATCGACGAACTCGACCAAAAAGGGATCGCAGCGCACCTGATGATTTATGTCTGGAACAAACGGGTCAACTGGCCCACCCCGGATTCGGAAGAGGATAACCGCTATTTTGACTATGTCGTAAAACGCTATCAGGGCTTCCCGAATCTGGTTTGGGATGTTTCGAAAGAAGCACTGGCATACGGACACGATGACGTCGATTACATCACCCGCCGCATCGACCGTCTGCGCAAACTGGACGCGCACAAACGGCTTGTAACCGTGCACGATTACAACTACTGCGCCAAAAACCCGGACAAACTAGACTTTATTTCCGTGCAGCTGTGGCAATCCGAGCTGACCCGGCTGATGCTGAAAGTGCGCGACGATTTTAAAAATCAGCCCATTTTAAATATTGAGCACGGCGGCTACGAAGAATCGCCCTATGTCGTCTTCCCCGGCTCCTACACCAGCCCCGAAGTCTGCCTCGAACGCGCCTATAACTGTGTTTTCGCCGGCACCTACCCCACCCACTACTGGCAGGGCGCGGCCTGGAACGTCATTATTCCGGACATTGCAAAAATGCCGGAATCCGAACGCCCCAAGCTGGAATACTACCGCCACATGGCCGACTTCGTGAAAAAATACACCATCGGCAGCCTGAAACCCGGCGACAAGAAAAGCAACTGCGGCTTCTGCCTGCACAACGGCGACAACCTCTTCATCTACTATGTGCCGAAAGAGGCGGTCAGCATCGGGCTCAACCTGCCGAAAACCTATAAAGGCCGGTTCATGAACGGAATCTGGTTCGACCCCTTCACCGGAAAATATGCCCAGCCGGATCGGAAAGAGATTACCGCCTGGCCAAACTACAAAAAACCCGAAAGCGACGGATTCGCCATCCTGATTATCGAAGTTGAACCCTGAAATACCCCGTAAAACCGGCTTTTGAACCCCGGCGAAAACAATTCGCCAATATAGGGTTGCATGGGGAGGGGTCGACATGGATGATATGCCGAATTTTGGGAAATTAAGGCCCAGAAACGGTTGGATTTTACGGAAAACACTATGAAAAAAGCGATTATTGCACTCGAAGATGGAACCTGCTTTGAAGGCCGGGCATTTGCCGGTTCAGGCGAATTTTACGGCGAACTGGTTTTCAACACCTCGATGACCGGTTATCAGGAAATCCTGACCGACCCCTCCTACCACGGCCAGATTGTCACCATGACCTATCCCTTAATAGGGAACTACGGCGTGAACGATGAAGACGTTGAATCGCGCGGTATTTTTGCGCAGGGGCTTGTCGTCAGCGAATGCTCCCGGATTTACAGCAATTGGCGCGCGACCAAATCGCTGGCCGAATACCTCGAAGAAAACGGGAAAATCGGCGTCGATGACATCGACACCCGCGCCATCACCCTGCATATCCGCGATAAAGGCGCGATGAAGTGCGTCATATCCACCATCGATTCCGACAAAAAGAGCTTGGTCGAAAAAGCCAAAGCCTCCGAAGGGCTGGTCGGCCGCGACCTCGCAACAGAGGTTTCAATCGATAAAGCCTATACCTGGCCCAAAGGCGGAAACCCCGACGCGTTATACCGGGTGGCAATCATCGACTGCGGGATCAAACTGAACCAGCTGCGTATTTTTGAACAGCTGCGCTGCGAATGTACAGTTTACCCGAATACCACCGACGCCAATGAAATCCTAAAAACAAAACCGGACGGTATTTTTGTATCCAACGGCCCCGGCGACCCCGCCGGCGCACCCGAAACCACCCAACTCGTCGGCAAACTGATTGAATCAAAAATCCCGATGTTCGGCATCTGCTTCGGCCACCAAATGCTCGGCCTCGCCCTCGGCGCAAAAACCTACAAACTCAAATTCGGCCACCGCGGCGGAAACCAGCCGATTCAGGATCTGCGCACAAAAAAGGTGGAAATCGCCTCGCACAACCACGGCTTCTGCATCGACGCCGACACCGTCAATCCGGACATCGCCGAAATTACCCACATCAATCTGAACGACAACACCGTGGCCGGTCTGAAACATAAACACCAGCCGCTCTTCTGTGTGCAATATCACCCCGAAGCCGCCCCCGGCCCCCACGACCCGTTCTACCTGTTCGAGGAATTCATCGGATTAATGAAGGAAAATATATAGGAATGCCGACTGTTCTGTACATATTCGGATGGCGGGTGTTTTTCTACGCCAACGAAGCAGGTGAACCCCCTCACGTTCACTGCACCAAAGCCGAATGTGCTGCAAAATACTGGCTGAATGAACAAGCTTACGACATAACCCCGGCTTATGAATATAACCTGTCACCGGCTAACCGACGCATGATACGGAAAATTATTTTCAGTAACTTCGACTATATTATGGACGAGTGGAACCGTGTTCAGGAGGAGTTGGGCAATGGATAAATATCACGAAGTAAAAGTGAACAGTATTTGTGAAAAAATCCTCGATTTAACCGTGGATGGCGAAACCTATCAAATTGACCTGGCACAGGAATCGAAACGGCTTGCCGAGGCCAGTGACACCCAAGTGAACGATTTCAGCATTTGCCCCGCCGGATACGGCATTCATTGGCCGCAGGTTGACGAAGATCTGGCGATTGATCCGATGATTGGAATACAACACGAAATGCCCAAATGGAAAGTGGCGGAAGACAGCCCCCAATATACAACGAAGAAAGACGAACTATGAACCACCCCGAATGGATCGCCATTTTAGACTACGGCTCACAGGTGACACAGCTGATTGCCCGCCGCCTGCGCGAGCAGAAAGTGTACTGCGAAATCATCCGCTTCGACACCTCGGCCGCAGAGCTCAAACAGCGCGCACCGAAAGGTATCGTTCTTTCCGGCGGCCCGTGCAGTGTGCCCGATGAAGATTCGCCCAAATGCGATCCGGCCATTTTTGAACTCGGCATTCCGCTTCTCGGCATCTGCTACGGCATGCAGCTCACCGCCCAGACCCTCGGCGGCTCCGTAAAGCCGGGCGCCAAACGCGAATACGGCAAGGCGATGATGACCATCACCAAGGATTCCCCCCTGTTTAAAGGGCTCTCTCCCGACATTCAGGTCTGGATGAGCCACGGCGATAAAGTCGAAACCATGCCGGAAGGGTTTGAAGCCGTCGCCAAATCCGACAACTGCCCGCTCGCCGCCATCCAGAATCTGGAAAAACGCATCTTCGGCGTCCAGTTTCACCCCGAAGTGGTGCATACCCCGCAGGGCAAAGAGATGCTTTGGAACTTTGCATTCAAAGTATGCAAATGCTCCGGCGACTGGGAGATGTCCAAATTCATCGAAGTCACCGTCAAACAGGTACAGGAACAGGTTGGCGACAACCATGTTCTGCTCGGCCTTTCCGGCGGAGTTGATTCTTCGGTGGTTGCCGCCCTGCTCCATAAAGCGATCGGCGACCAGCTGCACTGTGTTTATGTCGACAACGGTCTGATGCGCTACCGCGAAACCGAAGAGATCGAAGAGCTTTTCGGCAGCGCCTTCGGCATTGACCTGCATGTGGCCCGCGCCGGCGATCTGTTCCTCAGTAAACTGGCGGGTGTTTCCGACCCGGAAACAAAGCGCAAAATTATCGGCAGCACATTCATTGACGTCTTTTCCGAAAAAGCGCGCGGCCTGAGCGATAAGGTTAAATTCCTCGGACAGGGCACGCTTTATCCGGACGTTATCGAATCCGTTTCGCCGATCGGCGGCCCGTCAGCCACAATTAAAAGCCACCATAACGTCGGCGGCCTGCCGGAAGATTTACAGTTTGAATTGGTCGAACCGCTCCGTGAACTATTTAAAGATGAAGTCCGCGCGGTCGGCCGCGAACTCGGCCTGCCGAGCTATGTGGTGGATCGCCAGCCCTTCCCCGGCCCCGGCCTCGCCGTACGGATTATCGGCGACATCACCCCGGAACGGATCGAGGTGCTCCAGCAGGCCGACCTGCGCGTCCGCGAAGAGATCATGAAAATGCCGAACCACCTCGATGTCTGGCAATATTTCGCCGTCCTGCTGCCGATTCAGTCCGTCGGCGTCATGGGCGATGACCGGACGTACGAAAACGTCGTCGCCGTCCGCGCCGTCGAAAGCCGCGACGGAATGACCGCCGATTGGTACAAACTGCCCTATGATGTCATGGACTCGATTTCAAACCGAATCATCAACGAAGTCCGCGGCGTCAACCGCGTCTGCTACGACATCAGTTCAAAACCGCCGTCCACCATTGAATGGGAATAACGCATGATTACCCGGCAACAGGCACTGAAAACACTTCAGCAGTTTAAAGCAGAATCCGGCTCCGAATACGGAATTATTTCGCTGGGTATTTTCGGTTCACTAGCCCGAAATCAGGCAACGGAATCGAGTGATGTCGATGTTGTGATTGAAACCGAGACCGTAAACCCGTTCCAGATTGTTCACATTAAAGAACAGCTGGAAACCCTGTTGGAAACCCATGTCGACATCGTGCGGAAACGCGCAACGATGAACGCCTTTTTAAAGAAGCGCATTGAAAACGAAGCTGTGTATGTTTGACACCGAACTGACAATTCATACGAACCGAAGCCTTCTGTTCAACTATCCGGACATCGACTGGAAAGGCGTAAAAGGGGTGCGAGACATCATCTCTCACCATTACTTTGATTTGGATGCCGAGGAGATTTATGAAATATGCAGGACGCATATTCCACTTCTGCATCAGACTGTTAAACAAATGATAACTGACTTGAGAAATAAAGGTTAGTCCTATGGCAAAACGCGAAGATATCCACCACATTCTAATCATCGGTTCCGGCCCGATTGTGATCGGCCAAGCCTGCGAATTCGACTATTCCGGCACACAGGCGTGTAAGGCGCTGCGCGAAGAGGGATACAAGATCACCCTGATCAATTCCAATCCGGCGACCATTATGACCGACCCGGCCACGGCGGATCGGACGTACATTGAGCCGATCACCCCCGAAGCCGTCGAAAAAATCATCATCAAAGAAAAGCCGGATGCCATCCTGCCGACGCTCGGCGGACAGACCGCGCTGAATACAGCGATGAAACTGGTGGAAGCCGGTATCCTTGAAAAATACGGCGTTGAAATGATCGGCGCAAAATATGACGCCATTATGCGCGGCGAAGAGCGCGACCTCTTTAAAACCGCGATGGCCGAAGCCGGCATTGAAACCCTGCGCAGTTTTGAAGTGCATAACCTCGACGATGCCCGCCGGGTGGCAACCGAAGACCTCGATTTCCCGATTATCGTCCGCCCCTCTTTCACGCTGGGCGGAACCGGCGGCGGCATTGCCCACAGTATGGAAGAGCTGATGGAAATCGCCGCGCGCGGCCTGAAGGCATCGCTGACAACGGAGGTTCTGCTCGAAGAATCGGTCTTTGGCTGGAAAGAGTTTGAGATGGAAGTGATGCGCGATAAAAAGGATAACGCTGTCATCATCTGCGCCATCGAAAATATGGACCCGATGGGCATTCACACCGGCGACTCGATCACTGTGGCCCCGGCCCAAACCCTGACCGACCGCGAATACCAGATTATGCGCGACGCCTCGCTGAAAACCCTGCGCGCCATCGGCGTTGAAACTGGCGGATCTAACGTTCAATTCTGCATTCACCCGGAAACCGGGCGGCTGGCGATCATCGAAATGAACCCGCGTGTCTCGCGCTCATCCGCCCTCGCCTCAAAAGCGACCGGATTCCCGATTGCAAAACTGGCGGCAAAACTGGCGGTCGGCTACACGCTGGATGAACTGCCGAACGATATTACCAAAGAAACACCGGCCTGCTTCGAACCGTCGATTGACTATGTCGTAACCAAACTGCCGCGCTTCACCTTTGAAAAATTCCCGGCAGCAAACCCGACCCTCGGCGTAAGTATGAAATCGGTCGGCGAAACGATGGCGATTGGCCGCAATTTCAAAGAGTCGCTTCAGAAAGCCTTCCGTTCGCTTGAAATCGGCGTTGACGGCCTCGACCTCAAAGCGGAAGCAAAAGTGGATATCGACCGGTTGGATGACTATCTGCTGACCACCTGCACCGAGCGAACCATTGCGATTAAAATGGCGCTTAAACGCGGCTACCCGATTGAGCAGATCCAGCAGATGACCCACCTCGACCCGTGGTTTATCGACCAGATTCTGCAGATTGTTGAAATCGAAAAAGAGATCATTGATGCGGTTGAGCTCGATTACGCCCTACTGAAACGGTCAAAGAAAAATGGATTCTCCGACGAACAGATCGCCGCCCTGCGGGGCATTAAGGGCAAAGCCGTCCGGCAGCTGCGCAAAGACATGGGCATTGTTCCGGTTTACAGTCTGGTTGATACATGCGCCGGCGAATTTGAAGCTTCGACCCCTTATTTTTATTCAACCTACGGCGGCCAGCTCGACGAAACACGGGATACCGGAAAACAGAGCGTGATTGTGCTCGGATCCGGTCCGAACCGTATCGGACAGGGCATTGAGTTTGACTACTCCTGCGTGCACACCGTCAAAGCGCTGCGCGAAATGGGCTACGAAGCCATTATGGTCAATTCCAACCCGGAAACCGTCTCCACCGATTACGACACATCCGACAAGCTCTATTTTGAACCGCTCACCTTCGAAGACGTCATGAACATCTACGAAGCGGAAAAACCGATCGGCATGATCGTTCAAATGGGCGGACAGACTCCGCTCAATCTGGCCGACCGCCTGCTCGAAGCCGGTATTCCGATTCTCGGCACATCGCCCAAAAGCATCGCCGCCGCGGAAGACCGCGAACTGTTCCGCCAGCTGCTCGATAAACTGAAGCTGAAACAGCCCGAATCGGCTACCGCCATAACCCTCGAAGAGGCCGATGCCATCGCCAAACGCATCGGATTTCCTGTCATGATCCGTCCGTCGTTCGTACTCGGCGGCCGCGCCATGATGGTGGCATACGAAGAAGCGGAACTCGCACCGTTCGTGAAAGCCGCCTTTGCGGCCAGCCCCGATTTCCCGGTATTAATCGACCGCTTCCTCGAACATGCCACCGAAATCGACGTCGATCTGATTTGCGACGGAACAGATGTTTACATCGGCGGCGTAATGGAACACGTCGAAGAAGCCGGTATTCATTCCGGCGACTCCGCCTGCTCAATTCCGCCCTATTCCCTCTCCGCCGACATCGTCAGCCGCATCAAAGAAGCCTGCAAAGAGATGGCGCTGGAAATCGGCGTGAAAGGCCTGATGAACGCGCAGATAGCGGTGAAAGGCGACGAATTTTACATCATCGAAGTCAACCCGCGCGCATCGCGTACCGTTCCGTATGTTTCCAAAGCCACCAACGTCCCGATGGCCAACATCGCCACGCAGGTTGCAATGGGCAAAACGCTCAAAGAACTCGGACTCGTTGACTTTGAACCCAAAGTCGAATGGTACGCCATTAAAGAAGCCGTATTCCCGTTCAACCGTTTTGCCGGTGTTGACCCGATCCTCGGGCCGGAAATGAAATCAACCGGTGAAGTGATGGGGATCGACAAAACCTTCGAACTGGCATTCTGGAAGGCTGAAATCGCTGCCGGACAGGTATTGCCGACAGAAGGCGCCGTTTTCCTCAGCGCAAAAGACCGCGATAAAAGCTGGATCGTCGAAATCGGCAAACAGTTCAACCAACTGGGCTTCAACCTGATTGCAACCGAAGGCACCGCACAGGCCCTGTTCAATGCCGGACTTGAAGTGCTGCTGACGCACAAACTCGCGGACGACGGGCGCAACATCATCGACATCATGAAAGAAGGCGGCGTACAGCTGCTCGTCAACACGCCCAGCGGCCCCGTCGCCCGGGTGGACGAAATCAAAATCCGCTCCGAAGCCATTCTACGCGGACTGCCGATCGTCACCACCCAATCCGGCGCGGAAGCAACCGTCAAAGCCATCAAATATATCAAGAACCACGACTGGGACGTGAAGGCCATTCAGGATTACCACGCGTAAAAAATGAAGGATTTTCCAAAACCGTGAAATACAACTTTGAGTGGGATCCGAAGAAGGCTTCATCCAACCGAGTAAAACACCGTGTTTTTTTCGACGAAGCCGCAACTGTATTTCGCGATGCACGCATGCTGTCCATTTTTGACAGCGCCCACAGCCGGTCAGAAGACCGATGGGTTACTATCGGTCTTTCGGAACTTGGAAGGTTGCTTGTAGTATGTCATACATTCCGGGAAATGAATGAGCAAACATCGGTTATCCGCATTATTTCAGCACGAAAAGCGACGAAAAATGAGGAGCGGCAATATGAAGAGTGAATATGATTTTTCAGCAGGCGAACGAGGTCGGTTTTTTAACCCGGACGCAGAAATGAATCTCCCGGTTTACTTGAGTGACGATGTCCTCGCCTTTGTTCAAAACATCGCCAAAAAGAATAACAGCGACATCTCCGGTGTTGTAAACAAGCTTATTCATTCGGACATGCAGATTGTCAAAACTGCAAACGGCTGAGCCTCTATCCCCGGAAAACGACCGTCAGCCGCCGGACTTTTTCACGGTGTAGCCGAGGGTTTGGAGTTCAGCAACCAGCAGATCGCGGTGATCGCCCTGTATTTCGATCGTACGCCCCTTGACGGTTCCGCCGGTTCCGCATTTCTGTTTCATTTTTTTCGCCAGATCTTTCAGCCCTTCGGGGTGAAGCGGAATCCCGGTAATCACCGTCATCCCCGCCCCCTTGCGGCCTTTTGTCTCGCGTCCGACACGGACAATCCCGTCCCCCTTCGGCGCTTCCGGCTGTTTCTTTTCCGGTTTAATCCGCCCCTTTTCCGTCGAATAAACAATGTCCAAATCGTCAAAGCTTTTCATCATTCACCCACCAGCCGGATGCCGTCGTCTTCCACTGTAATCAGCCGCTTTTTGTAAAGCGCGCCGACGGCATTT
>QKFE01000312.1 GCA_003252225.1 Kiritimatiellales bacterium
GACTGCGGTGTATGCCTATTTCACACAGAAAACCTTTGTCAAAAAGTGGATTCTGTTCCTTTTTTCAATTCCGATTGCTGTGGCGGGGAATATCGGCCGTATCATTTCAATTGCGCTCGTTTCCATTACAGCGGGGCAGAAATTCGGAACGGGGTTGCACCATGACTGGTCCGGCTACGTACTTTTCACCGTGGCTATCAGTTTGATGGTAGGCTTTGGAAAATTACTGAATGTTAACTATCGGGAACTCTTCTCATCATGGAAAAAAGTTTATTTAAGCCATTCCTAAGCATCATCATCCTGATGTCGTTATCCATTGTCGCATTGGCATTCACGGTCGGAGTGAGTCTGGATCCGAAACCGGGGGTGGTTATGTCGCTGCCCAAAGAGGTTGGGAAATGGGGCGGCGATGAAATCCGCAGTTGTCACAATCCGGAGATGTGCGCCAAAGAATACCGCGATGCGAACTTTTATGTCAGCGAACTGGAAATTCCTGACATCTGCCCGAACTGCGGCAGCAAGCTGTTTAACTGTAGTCGCGCCGAAAAAGAGCAGTTGCCGGAAGATACCGAATTCGTGCGCGCCGCCTACACAAACGATGCCGGCGACCGGCTTTATACCTCTATCGTGCTTTCCGGAACCGCCCGTGACAGTATTCACCGCCCGCAGCGCTGCCTGAAAGGACAGGGCAATACACTGGATGATGAATATACACTGGAAGTTCCGCTCGAAGGCAGAGATCCGCTGGGTGTTCGTATCATTAAAACGTCACGGACGTTTCATACGCCGACGGGGCCGAAACCCTACTATGGTTATTATGCCTACTGGTTTGTGGGACAGGAGCGGGAAACGCCGTATCATATTGGCCGTATGTTCTGGTTGGCCTGGGATCGTGTGGTTCGAAGCACCGCAAACCGTTGGGCCTATATCGCTGTTTCGGGGGAGCGGAAAGCGGATAGCGATGACTATGAGGAGACCGTGATCGACTTCGTCCAGCATGTTTATCCGTTCATCTTGACCGAAACGATGAAACAGAAGGTCTACGGCCAATAATCTTCCGGCCCTTGGAAGTTGCGCATGCCCGCCGTTCTTTTATACTGCGGGCTTTATTTTTGAAAACAGAGGTACGAAATGTCCGAAACAAATCAGGGAATGGATGTCGGCTATGTCGCAAAACTCGCCTGCATCGATTTAACCGAAGAGGAAACGCAGCTGTTTCAAGGGCAGCTGGATCAGGTTTTGCACTATGTCGAACAGCTGAACGAACCCGACGTTTCCGCTGTTGAGCCGACCGCCCACGCGATCCCGGTATTCAACGTGTTCCGTAAAGATGAGCTCGGCGCAAGTCTGGATCACGATGCCGTTATTAAAAACGCCCCCTCCGCGACGGACGGGCAGATCCGCGTTCCCAAAATTATCGACCAGTAGGAATTCCAATGGCTGCTTTAAACACAAAAACAATTTCTGAACTCTCCGGAATGCTGGCGGCAGGTGAATGCTCTTCCGTTGATATTGTTAACGATGTGCTGAGTGCAATTGACGCAATCGACGGGAAAATCGGGGCCTATTTGACCCTTAACCGCGACGATGCGCTGGCTCAGGCGAAAAGGGCGGATGAAAGGCGGGCTAAGGGTGAAACCGGCGCGATGCTCGGCATTCCGGTTGCCATTAAAGACCTGCTGAATGTGAAAGGCCAGCCCTGCACCTGTTCGTCAAAAATACTCGAAGGCTACATCGCGCCGTACGATGCAACGGTTATTTCAAAACTGCGCGAAGCCGGGGCGGTGTTGCTCGGTCGTGTAAATATGGATGAATTTGCGATGGGATCGAGCACCGAAAATGCGGCGCTCGGAAAGACCTCCAATCCGTGGGATTTGGAGCGCGTTCCCGGCGGTTCATCCGGCGGTTCCGCCGCCTGTGTGGCGGCCGATGAGGCGATCTGTTCGCTGGGTTCGGATACCGGCGGATCGATCCGTCAGCCCGCCGCTTTCTGCGGCTGCGTCGGGATCAAACCCACGTATGGCCGCGTCTCCCGTTACGGGCTGACGGCGTTTGCCTCTTCGCTCGATCAAATTGGCCCCATTACAAAAACCGTCAAAGATTCCGCGATCCTTTTGGAGGCAATCTGCGGCCACGACAAAATGGATTCCTCCTCCATTGAAATGGATGTGCCGACGTTTTCCGATTTGCCGGATGATGCTTCACTGGCCGGAATAAGACTCGGTCTGCCGAAGGAATACTTCGTGGAAGGGATGGATCCGGAAGTCGAAAAAGCGGTTCGCGATGCGGTTGAACACTGCCGGAAACTGGGGGCTGAAATCGTCGATGTAAGCCTGCCGAATGCAAAATATGCAATTGCGGTTTATTACATCATTGCCACCGCTGAAGCGTCCGCCAATCTCGCCCGATTCGACGGCATCCGTTACGGAATGCGGATCGATGGAAAAGATCCCGCCGAGCTTTACAGTAAAACCCGTGCCGCCGGATTCGGGCAGGAAGTGAAACGCCGCATTATTCTCGGAACCTACGTTTTGAGCAGCGGCTATTACGACGCCTATTACCTTAAAGCGCAGAAAGTCCGTACCCTGATCCGCAACGATTTCACTGAAGCCTTTAAACAGTGCGATGCCATTCTTGCGCCGGTTACGCCGACGCCGGCCTACCGCAAAGGCGAAAAAACCGCCGATCCGCTGAAAATGTATCTCGACGATATTCTGACCACACCGATCAATCTGGCCGGAAACTGCGCGCTGTCTGTTCCGTGCGGTTTCGCCTCCAACGGAATGCCGATCGGCCTACAGATTATCGGCGACGCGTTTCAGGAGGAAACCATTCTCAAAGTCGGCCACGCCTACGAGCAGACCACAGAATGGCACACGCACCATCCCGAGATTTTGGGTTGAAGCTTGTCGTGTTTTGTGCAAAATAAAATGTACAAAAACGAGGTGTTTATGAATGCGGTAAGCGTATCAGATTTTCGCGGAGCTTTGCCGGAGTTGCTCAAACAGGTTGAGACAACGCATGAGCCGTTGATGTTGACGCGCCACGGAAAAGCGGTGGCAAAGCTTGTTCCTGCCGATACCGGTTCTGTTCAACCGAAGTACGCGCTGAGAGGCAAGCCCATAACCATTGCTCCGGATTTCGATGAGCCCATGGAAGATTTGATGGATACAGTTATGGATTCGGAATTGTGATTGTAATTGATACCCATATTGCGCTCTGGTGGGCGCATACGCCGGACAGACTTTCGGCTGCGGCACTTGCGGCTATTGAGAAAGAAGAAACTCGGTC
>QKFE01000149.1 GCA_003252225.1 Kiritimatiellales bacterium
GACGGTTAATGAGGCGGATCTTGCACTGATTAAGCTTTTTGAGGATCGCGCCATTATCATTGAAGGGCGGGATGTCAGCCCCCTTCTTGAGCTGTTTGAAACGACGGAAAATCAGGCCGATAAAATTCAGGGGGAATCGAATGAATAAAAAGAAGCTGCTTATCATCGCCGTTCCGTACGTACTCCTTGCAATCCTGCTGGCGGCTATGCTGGCGGGCAGAAAGACTCCGGAATCGGAGGCGGGTGAAAAAACGATTCAACCGCAGCGCGCGGCTCCGGGAAAACCTGCCGTTGCTGCAAAAATTGAAAAGGAAATAGCTGATGGGTTCGCCGAGCCGGAAGCAGAGCTGAGCGATGCTGAAAAACGGGAAGCATGGGTTCGGGAGCTGATGGTGCTTTTCGGGCAGCCGCGTGAGTTTTTTGACGAGCAGACGCTTTATATGATGTATGCCTTCCAATCGGGCGACGAAGATCTGGTCAATGCCCGTATGCTCGAACTGCTGAAAAAAGATGTGCAGTCCGCGCTGGTCACCATGTCGAAGCTGGATGGCGCCTTTATGGTTTTTGAAACCGAACTGCCGTATGTAACGGTGTCGGATTATCTGATGGAAAATTATCCGCCGGATATAAGCATGAATATGATGGGGCAGCTGCTGTTCACTTCCCAATCCATCCGCGAAGTGGGCTCCATCTTTTTTCAGGACTGGGCGAAAACCGATCCGGACGGACAGCTGCAGTGGATTGCCGAGAACCCTTCGTTTGATAGCGAATATATTTTCATCGACTATTTTAAGCAGGAGATGACCGGGGAAAACGCCGGTAAAATTGTGACGGCCATGCTGGATCTTCCGCTGGATGACACGCGGGCCGCATTTCTGATCCGGGAATCGCTGCAATTGATGGCCGTTTCTCAGCCGGTTGAAGCGGCGCATATCTTAAATCTGCTGCCGGATGATGATCCGCTCTATTATGATGCCGCCGGTCTAATCGCCAGCAGTACGGCGGTCAAATCCGGCGAGCTGGGAATGCTTTGGGCGGAGTCGATCAAAGATCCCGATATCCGTTTGGGGGTTCAGATATCGGCCGGCAGTTCGTTCCTTGCCCATGATCCCGATGGATTTTATGCCTGGTTCGACAGTGCTGTTTTTGAAAGCGATCAGGCCACGCGTGAAGAGATCCTTGAGCAAATAGAAACCGCCGCCGAACTGGAACGGAATTATGTTCCGGACGATCCGCTCGAAGGAACAGACCGGCGCGGACTGCCGACAGATCCCGAGAAACGCGGGCCGGTCGAAGGCCCTGTCCGCGGAAACCTTCCGCCGGAATAATCGATCCATCGGCAATGCGTTTTAGATGGCGTGCATTCATATAAACGAGGCCATATGAAAATGACCTCATTCATAAGCATACAAAAAAGGAGAAGATAATGAGAAAGAACGAAAGCCTGCGGGCTCTGTTGATCACAACCCTGATTGTTTTTGGAACATCAGCGGTACACGCCGGATACAAATGGGAAGGCTTCGATGGAGGAAATGCGCCCGGATTCACTAAACTGGGCGATTATACCTGGAATGAAAAGAATATGCTGACCGACTGGAAACAGTGGCGCGCCTTGGGCCAAAGCTGGGGAGGCATATATATGTCTTCAAAAATTACCCAGCCCGGTGTGCGCGGAGAGGGCGGCGGCTATTGGATGAATAGCGGCGGCTGGAAAAGTGCTGCGTTTGAGTCGCGTACCAGTCTGTGGGGTAACAGTGAGGGCAATAAGTATGTTTGGGCTGGCTGGTGGGTCTATAACAACCGCCAAACCTGGGACAACTATTATGAAATAGACATGATGGAAACCGGGCACACCGGTAACTTCAATAACTATTACTACCACTGGGATACCAGCAAGAATACGGTTGTCGGCACATTCTACACGAATCCAAACAGTTTCGGGTGGCGCACGGCTTGGCATAATTACAAATGCTGGGTGCAGAATGGCGACACGGTGCATTTCTATTTAGATGGTCAATGGAAGGTCGCACACGAAGGGGCAAACCGGAGTGCTGAGTATGCGCAGCCCAAGTATCAAAGCCATGCTTGGCCGCCCTCCGCCATAGCAGATAATGCACCCGTCCAGAATCTGCCTTATATGTTCGTTGATTGGTATCAGGTTTGGTTTTAAATCGGCCTGCTGAAAGTAACACCCGTGTGGGCTCTCCGTCAGAGCCCACACGATTCGTTTACAGTAAGGTTCCCGCCGACCCGTCGGCATGAAAATGGGTTGTATTTAAGCAGTGCCGCAGGCGTCCCGCCTGCCTCTTGACAGGAATGGTTGAAACCGGGTTCAAAAGAAGAGTGCGAAACAGATGATTGAAGTTGAAAATTTATGCCAGACCTTCGGAGTGAAAAAGGCGGTCGATAATTTATCATTTACCGTTAAAAAAGGGCAGGTGCTCGGTTTGATCGGTCCGAACGGCGCAGGAAAATCAACCACGATGCGGATGGTCGCCGGTTTTCTAAGACCCACATCGGGGCGCGCCAGTTTGAATGGAACCGATGTTTGGTCAAATCCGGTGAAGGCTAAAAAACAGTTGGGCTATCTGCCGGAAAGCGCACCTTTATTCGATGATTTAACGGTGGATGAGTTCCTCCGCTATTTGGGCGGCATCCGCGGTTTGCGCGGCGGTGAATTAAAAACGGCCTGCGACCGGGTGGCGGATCTTTGCTTTTTGAAGGAGGTGCGGCATCAGCTGATCGATACCCTTTCGAAAGGATACCGTCACCGTACCTGTCTGGCGCAAAGTATTCTGCACGATCCTCCGGTTGTGATTTTCGACGAACCCACCGATGGACTCGACCCCAATCAAAAAGAGGAGATTCGAAATCTCATCAACGGCTTTCGGAAAAATAAGGCGGTAATTCTATCCACCCACATTCTCGATGAAGTGCGTGCCGTTTGCACCGATGTGTTGCTCATTGATTTTGGAAAGAAGGTGTTTGAAGGAACGCCCGAACAGCTGAAGGCCCAAACACCGGCCTATGGAAATATTCGGGTTCGTTTTAAGGCCGACGTTCCGGAAGCCGTCCGGATTTCCATTGAACAGACCGCAGGCGTAAACCGCGTTGAATGGCAGGCCGATCGCCCGGCCGAGCTTTGTATTGTTCCCGGCGACCGCACGCGTCCGGCCGCAGAACAGTTAGCCGGGAAAATGACCGCCGTTTTAAAAACAGGTGAAGCGGATGTGGTCGAACTGAAATATGACGAAGGCAGCCTCGAACAGGTTTTCCGCGCCATGACGGTTCAGCGCGAAAATGCGGCGGGAAGGGGGCGGTAATATGAAAACGGCGCTCAATCCATCCGCCTGTATTTTTAAAAAAGAGGCCCGAGGCTATTTTATCACCCCGATCGCTTACGTGTTCATTGTGGTGTATGTCGCCTTGCTCGGACTGCTGACTTATGTGCAGGGGCGGTTCTTTGAAATCGGCGAGGCTTCGCTGACGTTTACCTTTTTCAAATGGCATCCCTGGTTGAACGCATTTGTGGTGCCCGCCATCGGAATGAAAATCTGGACGGATGAATCGAAGCAGGACACGCTGGAGCTGCTGCTCACTCATCCGGTCAGTTTGCGTCAGCTGATTGTGCTGAAATATCTGGCGGCGCTGGTGCCTTTAATCACTGCGCTGCTGCTGACGACCACAAATATTATCACGGTTGAAGTGCTCGGGTCGCCCGATTACGGGCCCATCATCACGGGATACATCGGCAGCTTTTTAATCGGCGCCGCCTTTCTTGCTATTTCGTGCTGCTGCTCCGCGTTGACGCGCAGTCCGGTGGTTTCATTCATCATTTCCTGCACCATCTGTATTCTGTTTCTGCTGATCGGATCGCAGCAGATGGGCAGTGAACTGGTTTCTGTTTTCCCGAAGAGCCGCTGGCTGGTTGAAGGGATCGCTTCCATCGGTGTGCTGCAATATTTTGATACCTTTCAGCGCGGGCTGCTGGACTTCACCTCCATTGCTTATTTTGCCTGTGTGATCATCATTGCGCTGGCCGCCAATTACCACATTCTCGCCAATCGCGAAGGAATGGCGAAACAGAATGCGCTGGGAAAAATTCCGCCTGCGGCGATGCTCGTCATCATGGTGATTTCGATCGGCCTGGCATCGCTGGCCTTTAAGCAGGTCTCTTTGCAGATGGATTTAACGGCGGATAAAATCTACTCGCTGTCGTCCGGCTCGAAAAAAATTCTCGGTGAATTGGAGCGCGATGTAACCATTCGTTTTTATGTCAACGATTCGGAAAACATTCTGCCGCCGCGTATGCGCAATTATTCCAAACGCGTCGCCGATTTCATCACGCTGTTGGAACGGGAAAGCAAAGGGCGCATCAAGTTTGAGCGCTATGATCCCGCACCCGATTCCGATGCCGCGGTTTCAGCGGAAATGGACAACATACAGGGAACGCCGCTGCCTTCCGGCTTTAACGGTTATATGGGTTTGGCGTTTGTCTGCCTCAATCAGAAAACAGCGATCCCTTTTCTGGATATGACGCGCGAGGCTTCGCTCGAATACGACATCATCCGGAAAATCCGCGATGTCAGTCAGTTTGCCGACCGGAAAGTGATCGGTGTTTACGGAACCGTTCCCCTCTTCGGTGTGCAGGATATGTTTCCGCAATGGCAGCTGCTCGATGAACTCGGCTCCTATTATCAGATCAAAGCCTTAAACGGAACAGAGCCCGAAATTGATCCGTCCATTGACGTGGTCATGATTGTGCACCCGCTCGGTTTAAATCCGCGGTTCGAAAAAGCGCTGGATGCTTATCTGCAAAAGGGCGGCGATCTGATCGTTATGCTCGACCCCGTTGCGCTCTCTTTTATGTTCTACCGCCAAAACCTCGTTGAACAAAATGCCTCCTCTTCGTGGCCCAGACTGGAGGAGGTTTCCGGGGTGCATTTTTCGCAGACCAATGCTGTGCTCGATATGACGCTGCGCACGGAAATGAACCGGGGCGAGGGAATGGAAGAGCTGAGTTTTATTCTGACCCTTTCCGGTGAACATATTCGAACGACGCATCAGATTGTCGAGCAGGTCAATTTGCTGACGCTGCCGACGGTCGGAAGTTTTTCCGGTGAAACCGGCGGCGATTTAAAAAAGACGGTGCTGCTGCAATCGACCGCTGATTCCAAACTTCACGCAACGCGCGATCTGATGAATGTATCGCGGCAGGAATCGGACAACCTTAACCGGGAATTTTCAGCCGATGAAACCGTGTACGATCTGGCGGTGCTGCTCGAAGGCAAAATGCCCTCCCTGTTTACCGGACAGGTTTCGGAAGAAACACAGCCATCGAAAGTCGTGCTTTGGGGCGATACCGATTTTGTGTCCGATCCCTTTTCCGGGGAATCGGTCATGGTGCAGGAACGGGAGGTGTTTTATCCCAAAAACAACAACCTGGATATGATGCTGAATACGGTCGATTTTCTTTGCGATACAGATGACCTCAATGCCGCGCGCGCAAAAACCAGAACCTCATCGCCCTTAACCAAACTGATGGAACTGGAGCGCGCGGCCGAGAAGAAATATGCCAGCCGGATTCAGGAACTGGATGCGCTTTCGGCGGAGTTGTTCAAAGAGCTGGAGAGTTCGCGCTTAATCACATCGGGGCGTTCTGACGGAACGCTCAGGGATTGGTCCACCCAGCAGCGGATTGATTCCCTGGAAGAAAAATTCAAGGCCGCAAAAAATGAGTTGCGCCTGCTGCGGAAAAACCTGCGGCTTGAAATACAGGGTATTCGCACCAACGTAATCCTTTTGAATGCGTTTGCTGTTCCGCTGGTTTGGGGGCTTTCCGGTGCTGTCGTTTTGATTCGCCGCCATTTTAAAACCCGCCCGCGTGCGATTTCTTAATTCGGCGGGAAAAGGCCTGCGCCGCATTTCAGTCCATTTGATCCGCTGCCCGTCAGCCTCGTTTTGATCGGGCGTGATTTCCGAGATTTTTTTGCCTAATATCCCTCTGTCCCAGAAATGAAGGGTGAAATGAGCAGGGATCAGGACAAATTAGAACGAATGATGCGCGCCTTTTATGCGCATCAGGACAAGCTGCGAGCCTACACGTTTGCGGCGGTTCGCGATTTTCATGCCACGGAAGAGATTCTTCAGGATGTGGCGATTGTCGTGGCGCAGAAGGCCGAGGAGTTTGATGAGTCCGGCACAATTGAGTTTTGGGTGCTCGGAATCGCCCGGAATAAAATCCTGAAATGGCACAAACGGCGGGGGCGGGAAGCCCGGAATATTGCATTTGACGTGATCAGTGAATGCCTCCCGCACGCCCGTTCGTTCGAGTCGGATTATGTAGCCGAACGGCGGCAGGCGCTGCAGAACTGTTTGAGTCATCTGCCCGACCGTCAGAAAAAAATCGTGGAACTGCGCTATGTGGACGATCAGGACTGCCCCTATATCGCCGAGGTGCTGGGCCGTTCCATTCAAAGTATTTATTCTCTGCTGAAGCGGATTAAAACCGAGTTGCGCAATTGCGTTGAGCAGCAGCTCCGCAGTCAGGAGGCGTTGTGAGCATGGACGACAGGGAAAACCTCCGTCGGCTGGCTGCGGATTATTATGTCCGCGATCTTTCGGATGAAGAGCTGAACGTGCTCGAAAATGCGCTGCGGGCGGATGATGAACTGCGCCGCTATTTCATGGATGCCGGCGGCGATGAGTGGCTGATGCGCCTTGTGCATAAAACTCCGGCAAAAATAATCCATTTTGAACCTCGGCATAAACAGCTGGCCCGCATCCGAAAAATTGCGGCGAGTGTGGCGGTGATTTTGACGCTCGGTCTGCTTTATGTTTCTCAGCATACGGCGATCGAAAACAAACTGGCTGAAGTGGCGATAAATGCGGAGCCCATTGCTTCGGTGGCGGTGGTGATACCGTCGGAACACAGCGGGATTTCGGCCGTTCACAACGGACGAGTCCGCCAACTCAAATTCGGCAGCAGCCTCTTTTCCGGCGATCGAATCGTTATCCCGGGAAGCTGTGCGCTGACCTTCAGTTACCGGAATGAAGACACGGTAATCGAACTCGGAGAAGACTCGGTTGTTTCGATTCATGACCGCAGCGGTGCAAAGCTGATTCAGCTCAACCGGGGCGAGCTTTCGGCTGATGTCGCAAAACAGACTCCGGGCAAGCCGATGCAGGTGAAAACGCACGATGCCGCCATCACGGTGGTCGGTACTTCATTTGAAGTTATCGCCCGCGAATATACCCGGCTGGCGGTGAGTTCCGGATTGGTGAAATTCACGGCTTTCCACGATGGAAACACAATTGAAGTCAGTGCCGGAAAAACCGTTTCGTCCATTGAACAGAAAGAGGGCGAAAAGGATCTTCATCGGGTGGTCCGGCTGAATCCGGTTCACGATGAAATGTATAACCGCGGCGAGATTCAGGGGCTGCTGTATGTCGATGCCCAGCGCAATGCGTTCAGCCTGCTGAAGTTTGATCTCGAAAATTTTGAGGGTGAAATCGCATCCGCAACGCTGAGATTGCGGGCCGTGCAGCGCAATGATGACGAGTGGGGGAACGGAACGTTCCGCGTTTCAACGCTCCCGCCCGAAACCGATATTAAGCGGGTATTAAAAACCGTACGAACAGATATCGGGCAGTTTACCGGCAGAGTGGATGCCGGAAACGATTTAGTCATTCAGCTTGATCCCGCACAGCTGAAACCGGGGCTGAACGCGCTGGTGGTCTCGCAAGACAAAGGGGGGAACGACTGCTGGTTCAGTTCCTCCGAAGGGGTGGCGGCTCCTGAACTGGAGCTGTTGATTGAAAGTAATTCCGGGGAATTCCGTTAACTGACAGGCCGCATTTCCGATGGCGTGAAATCGGCCCCTCTTTGACAGGGGTGTGTCGAGACGCGGTGAATTTTCCAAAAAACAGAGGATAATGAGATGAAAAATAAGCTACGAACACTACTCTGCTGCGCGGTCTTTTCCGGCGCGGTGCAGCACGCCGGGGCCGCCTGGTATGAAGACAGCAAAGGATATGTTGTCATTGAACTCGAACACATCGTTCCGACATCCGATTGGGTGACGCGGGCCGTAAATTATGGAACCGATTCGACCATGCTCGGCAGTAAAGGCGACGGCTGGCTCGAATGGACCGGCGCCCAGTTTTCCGGCAACACCAAACCGGAAACCGGCGTAACCGGAATTCTGACCTATAACTTCCAGATCGACACCGCCGGGGATTACACCGTTCGTTTCCGGCAGAAGCAATACAGCGATGTCGGTGCCGGCGATGCCGGGAATGACTCCTGGGTTCAGTTGAAATCGGGAACGCCGGTCAGCGGTATGTATGATTTCAGTCTGTTCACAAAATCATGGGTGCAAAGCAAAACGGTTTGGTCGCTGAAAACCAGCTTCGAGCCGGTTCATGGAACACACTATGTCAACGACGCCGTTCGCCGCCATTACGAAGCGGGCATGCACACGATTCAGCTGGCCGGACGTTCGCCGGGCCATGCGCTCGACCGCTTGATCATCTGCCCGGTCGGCACAGCGGAAGCCACGATGGAAGGCTGGTCAGAATCCCGTTATGATGCGCCGGTCAACTTCCTCTATTTTGACGCAACGGAAGATTTCCCGGTGATCAATGCCGGAGAAATCCCATATTACGTCGATGCAACGCGCGATGCGCTGGCCATCAATGCGGCAAACACCGCTTATCGCGGAAAGTTCGCCCGTGCGGAAACCACCTATAGCGGTTCAGCCGGAACGTACGATTTCACCATCAAAACCATCACCGAGCTTGACGGTGAATCAACCTATAATCTTTTGATCAACGATGTGCAGGTTGCGACCCATCAGAACCCGCGGGTGGACAGTGCGGGCGATATGCAGGAACATCTCCACACGTGGAGCGGAATTGTGCTGAATACCGGTGATAAAATATCGGTGGAATCCGACTGTGCGTCAAACGGCCTGATTCCGGAAGGAACCGGTTTCGCCTGGTCGCGCGGCCGCTGGAAGGATCTGACGCTGAAAACCTCAACCGGTCCGACTCCCGAATCCGCAGTCTGTGAAACTCCAAACGCCGGGATTTACGGCGAAGAAGACGGCAGCGGAAACTTTAAAAAATGGCACCGTGTAACGGTCGCATTTGAAGGGCCGAATACCTCTGAAGCGGCGACTCCGAATCCGTTTTTAAACTATCGGCTGGATGTTACGTTCACGCACACCGGCGGAAAAACCTATACGGTTCCCGGTTATTATGCCGCCGATGGCAACGCCGGTGAAACCAGCGCCGACAGCGGCAATATCTGGCGCGTCCATTTTGCCCCCGATGAACTCGGGAGCTGGAGCTACACGGCTTCGTTCCGAACCGGAACGAATGTTTCGGTGGATGATAATCCGCTGGCCGGTTCGTCGGCCGGTTATTTCGACGGCGCAAACGGATCGTTCAATGTGGTTGCTTCCGATAAAGGCGGATTGGATATGCGCGGCAAAGGCCGGCTGGTTTATGACCAGACCCGCTATCTCTATCACGCCGAAACCGGTGAACGTTTTATTAAAACCGGTGCGGACGCGCCGGAAGGGTTCCTCGGCTATGAGGGATTCGACAACACCTATAACACCCGTACTGACCGCAACTGCATGAAAACCTGGTCGCCCCATGAAGCGGATTGGAAAGCCGGCGACGGCGGCTGGAAAGGAACCGGTAAAGGCATTCTCGGCGCGATCAATTACCTCGCATCGGAAGAGATGAATGTCTTCTCGTTCCTGACCTACAGTTCCGGCGGCGACACCGGCACGGTTTGGCCGCACCGCACGCACGGCGACCGTTCGCGCTATGACTGCTCCAAGCTCGACCAGTGGGAAGTGGTCTTTACGCACGGCGATAAGATGGGCATGTATTTACACTTCAAAACGCAGGAAACCGAAAACGATAACCATGCAACCTGGGGACATGATGCCGGTGCCGTCGCAACCGAACGCAAACTCTATTACCGCGAACTGGTTGCCCGCTTCAGCCATCATATGGCGCTGAACTGGAACCTCGGTGAAGAGAACAACCAGACCGAAGAACAGCAAAAAGCAATGGCGCAGTATTTCCATGACCACGATCCCTACGGCCATAACATTGTACTGCACACCTATCCCGGCGAGCACTATCGCTATGACTGGCATCTGGGTTCAGCTTCCGAGCTAACCGGCACATCGATTCAGGTCAATCAGGATCAAGTGCATACAACCACACTGAAGTTGTTGCGCGATTCGGTCGCAAGTGGCAAACCGTGGGTGATTGCCAACGACGAACAGGGCCCCGCTCTCACCGCTAATCCGCCGGACTGGCAGGCGGATCTTTCGCCGACTCAGGAGGATTCGCGGAATCATGTGATCTGGGGGAATCTGATGGCGGGCGGTGCCGGAGTGGAACTCTATTTCGGATATGATCGCGATGATAATGACCTGTTTAGCGAAGACTACCGTAGCCGCGATCGTCTGTGGGATTACTGCCGCCATGCGAAACATTTCTTCAAGTCCTATCTCCCGTTCTGGGAAATGCAGAGCGCCGATGCGCTGATTGGAAACAGCGCGGAAAACAACAGCAAATACTGCTTCGCGAAAGCCGGTGAAATTTATGCCGTCTATCTGCCCGACGGCGGAACCACAACTCTCAATCTTTCGGGGGCGAGCGGTACCTTCCCGGTCACCTGGTTTAATCCGCGTGAAGGCGGGGCATTGCAGGTTGGAACCGTTTCATCGGTCACCGGCGGCTCGACCGTTTCGCTCGGGAATGCTCCGTCGGAAACCTCAATGGACTGGGCGGTGCTGATTGGCGCCGCCGTTGATGCGGGGCCGGATCAGAGCAAAATGCAGCCGGAAAATACCAACGTCGTAACAGTTGCGCTGAACGGCACGGTCGTAATGGGCGCCGAAAGCTACACCGTCACGTGGAGCAAAGTTTCCGGAGACGGAACCGTGGTCTTTGCCGACGCGAATGCTGAAGACACCAGCGTTACGATCACCGGCGATCCCGGGGTATTTGAATTGCAGCTGACGGCAACATCGGCCAGCCGCACCATCAGCAGCACCATGATTATTACGGTCACACCGTATCAGAAAATTGTGGTCAATGTTCCGCCGGAATTTACGGTTGATCCGATGACCCGTACGAACGGTATTGTTGGGTTGGAATATTACGACACCATCGCCGGTTCTGCGACTGACGCAAACAGCAACAATGTGATCAGCTATGCCAAAGCAGCCGGCCCGGTCTGGCTGGAAGTGGCTGCCAACGGCGAACTCTCCGGTGTGCCGACCTGGGCGGATGCCGGAAACAACAGCTTCACCGTCCGCGCTTCCGATAATAAAGGCGCTTCGTCAACAGCAACGCTGAACATCTTCATCGAAGCATTCGGAACTCCGCCGGCTGTCAGCTACGGAACCGGCTTCACGTCCGGTGAAGGGTATGTGGACGGCAATCTCAACAATCATTCGGACTGGATTTGCGAACGCAATCCGATGGTTGTTGATGCCGCCGGAATCGGTTGGGCCTATACGGACACCGGATACCGCAATCACGCCTTCCAGAAAAGCCTGCCCTATGTGCAGGAAGCGTTTGAAGTCTCGATGGACTTTGCGTTCAGCATGGGCGTTATGGCTCCAAACATCTGGGGTAAACCGGTGATGAATATCGGCCTGTACGGTTCGGGCAGCCCGACGACCGCCGAAAAACTGAAAGCTTCCATTAACCGAACCGGAGATGGTGAGCTGTTCATCAATCTCGAAGAAACCGGATGGTATAAGCAGCTGGGACTTCGCTCGACCGGGATCTCCCCGGATCTGTGCGGGTTCGATATGGACGGCGGTGACACCAACAGCGCCCTGTTGCGGATGACCTGCGTATTCACTCGCGGTGAAACGCTCGCGGATTGGACGATGCACACGAAACTCTACAATCTGGACACAGATCCGCAGGCAACCAATGCGCTGATTAATTATGTGCAGACCGGGATCACACACACTAATCTGTTCAATGCAACTTCGCTCTATGCCGGTTTCGGTGAAGGGCAGTCGGATGCGAATGCGATTGTTTCCGCGCGCCGGTTGGATACGTTCAGCTTCCGCGGCTTAAAGCGTGTGGACGCGGGGCCGAGCCAGACGGTGATGTATCCGGAGAGCACCAACTCCATCACGGTTGTGCTCGATGGTTCCGTATTTGTCGATGAACCCTACACCGTTCAGTGGAGTGCTGTTCAGGCTCCGGGAGCCGTCGTATTTGCCGATGCGTCTA
>QKFE01000296.1 GCA_003252225.1 Kiritimatiellales bacterium
TCCGATCCGTCCGCGCTTTCGGTCTTCAGAAAATCACCGGCAAATGCGATGACTTTTTCTGTATCGATCCCCGAACTTCCTGTCATCTCAAAACACATCGCGCTGTTATGGGAGGTATACGGGATGGCGTCGTGCAGCAGCAGCTGGTGGCGGGTAATGACGCTGCATTTTCCCCACCCTTTTTCTTCAATGCAGATCGCAATCAGTTCGGCCAGTTCGCCGGTTCCGCGGCTTTCAAGGTTGTCCGTGTCATCGATACAGATCAGTAGTTTCATCAGAATGCCGCCTTGATTCCTGCATAGAACATCCGTCCTTCGCGCGGAACGCCGTAGGACTGTTCATAATTTTCGTCGAGCACGTTATCAACGCCGACATAAAGATCAACCATATCCTTCAGCACCACGGTGGCGCGGAGGTCGAGCAGCACATAATCATTTAGCTCGGCTTGCTGAACAGGAGCCGTACGGGAATAATAATACTGATCTGCAACATAACGGACTTTCCCGAACAGCAGGAGATGTTTGAATACGGTCCATTCCGCGCCAAGCTGAACGACGTGTTCCGGGCGGTATTGCAGCGGGTAGTCAGTGCTGATGTTTTCCGTTTTCATGTAGGTGTAACTTGCGTATCCGGTCAGAGAATCCGTTAACTGACTATCGAGCGCGGTTTCAACGCCGTAGATAAAGTACTTCTCGAAATTGCGGTTCACGCCCGTAGTGTCTTTTTCGATGAAGTCATCCACATCCCTGACAAATCCGGTAACGTCGAGTTTGTTACGTTCGCCCAGCATCTGGGTGATGCCGGCTTCATAGTTGTCCGAGGCCTCTTTTTTCAGCTCCACGTTTCCGCCATCCGTTTCATAAAGCTGTTTAATGGAGGGGAAGCGAATCTGGCGGGCGTAGGAGGCGTGCAGTACTGTGGCATCGAACAGATCGTACGTCGTGCCCAGCATCCAGCTCGGTGCCGTGTCGCTGTCGCCGTCATCGTTTTCCTGCCAGTTTCCGCTGACGCCGCCGATCAGTATCCAGTCCGCGCCGACCGCCTGCTCCAGTTCTGCGGCGACCGATCCGTTGAGCAGTTGCCGGTCCAGACTGGTCGCGTCAAACGCGCCGCTGTTGTTCGTGAACTCGACCCTTTCCTCTTCATACTTTTCGCATCTCAACATTCCGCCGACCGTGGCATGCGCGCCCTTCCAGACTTTGCGGCCCAGTTGCAGGTTGCCGCCGCAGACCGTCGTGTCGGAATCCTGCGTATAGCTGCGCTGACGCGAAATGGTGGAGTATGTGGCGTTGTCATAATTGTTCTCCTCCTCGTGCAGCGTATTGAAGAAAAGGGCGGAGCGGACACTGAGTTCATCCTCTTTGTTCCGGTTGAGGGTAATCTGTCCGCTGCATCCCTCATAATCATCTACGCGAAGATATTTGGTCCGGCTTGCAAATGTATCCTGCGGATAGACGCTGTGTGGTTTGCCGTAGTCGCCCTGCATATAGTTCGCCACGATGCCGATCGCCCAGTCATCTTCGAGGTGAAGGGTGGCGGAAGCCAGAACGTTGTTGCGCTTATAGTCGCTGTTTTCCCGTTCGCCGCCATCCTCCTGCGCGGTCGGTTCGAAATCGTCGGACAGGTTATAGTGATCCTGCTGCGCGTGGCTGGCGCCGACAAAAACATCGACCTTTTCCGAACTCTGGGAGAGGGTTCCGCGCGCAATGTAGCGGTCGCCTTCGCCGACCTGCGCTTCGGCCGATCCGTGGGTGCCGGGTTCGCCCCGTTTTGTGATCACGTTGATCACGCCGCCCAGGCCGCCGTTGCCGTAAAGCACCGACTGATTGCCGTAACTGACCTTGATTTTAGAAATGTTTTCAACCGGAATCAGCGCTGCGTCAAACTGGCCGTCGAACGTCGAATTCAGCGGAACCCCGTTTAACAGCAGAATGACATGCCGCGTCCGGAAGCCGCGGATATCAACCCGTTCCACGCCGTCGTTGCCGACGCGGGTATAAATGCCCGGCATCGTCCGCAGCGCCTCGGTTACATTTCCCGCGCCCAGCCGTTCCAGATCCTCTGCGGTCAGCTCCCGCGTGGTGGCCGCTGTTTCAACCGGTTTGATCCGGTCGGCCGTGACGATGATTTCGCCGCCGGTAAACTCCTTTTCCGACTGACTGACGGTTTGTTTCTCTTCTGCCGCCGCAGCGGCTGCCAGCAGGCCGATCAGACCGAGGCAGATTGCATTTTTGTTCATCAATTATTTTCCCCTGATTATTTCTATTCACTACTTCAATTAGATCATTCGACCTGCATTGCTGTGCATATCGAGGCCCCTGAGTATCCGCCTCCGGCGGAAAATGGTTTAATGCGTGTTGATCCCCTGAACCATGAACACGGCGTGTTCGAGCGTGCGCAAAATTTCCGCCGTATATTCCTTAACCGCCTTCACGCTGCCGGGCAAAACATACACCTGCGTTTGGCCAATCGTTCCGGCAATTGAGCGGCTTAACAAAGCAGACGGTATTTTTTCGCCATATTTCACCCGGATAAATTCCATAATGCCCGGCAGCTGTTTTTCGAGCATCGGGCCGATGACATCCGGCGTGATATCGCGCGGGCCGAGGCCGGTTCCGCCGGTGGTGAAAATGACATCGGCGCCTTCATCAACCGCTTGTCTGATTTTCGCGTTCAGTTGCTCCGCATCGTCCGGAATCAGTGCAACTGAGCAACGCAGGTTCCACGGGCGGTTCGAAAAAAAGGCTTCGAGATCCTCTTTAATTTGCGGCCCGCTTTGGTCTTCATATTCGCCCCTGAACGCGCGGTCGCTGAGCGTGATGATCCGCACATCGAAGGTGTACGGGACATATTCCAAGGCATCGTCGGCCTTTGCTTTTCCCCCTTTAATTACCCGGCAGAAAATACCCTCCTTCGGCATCACGCATTTGCCGACCTCCTTAAAAATCGCGCATCCATCGCCGTGGCACTTTTTGCCGATCTGCGTCACTTCCAGTTCTGCTTCGCCGATGATGAACCGGTCGAGAATATTCACCTTTGTCAGGTCGATTCCGCGCGTTGTAATATTTTCCGCAAACTCGCCCGGCACAAAGCCGCGATCCGAACCGGCGGCAAATTTATCGATGCTTTCCTGCGCCAGCAGGCTGACTTGACGGTGCCAGCTTCCCGCGTGCGCATCTTCGGCAATTCCGCGTTTTGTAAAAGTGATCGAAGGAACCGGCTGTTTAACCGTCCCTTTCTCTTTGGAAATATTGACCG
>QKFE01000153.1 GCA_003252225.1 Kiritimatiellales bacterium
AAGAACCCATTGCCAATATGCACGGCAACCTCCCGCATTGGCGGCAGGATGGAACAACTTATTTCGTGACTTTCCGGTTGGCGGATTCACTGCCGCAGAAAAAACTGAATCAATGGCGGAAAGAACGCGACGAATGGCTTGCCGCGCACCCTCGGCCTGTCGTTGAGAATGTAGACGCGACGCCCCCGTCGCGTTTCAATACGCCGGGCAATTCTTCGGAACGCGACGAGGGTATTGCGTCTACGTTATTGCATGAGTGGCAGCAGGAGTATCGGGAACTATTCACAGAACGCATTGAAAAGTGGATGGATGCCGGATACGGCAACTGTTGTCTGAAGGATCCGGCGGCTCGAAGAGCAATTTGCGATGTTCTCAACAAAATGAACGGAATCGAGTATCGGCTGCACAGCTATGTTGTAATGCCGAACCATGTTCATGTTTTGGTTTCCCCTTTTGGTGATCACATACTTTCAGCGATCGTTCAAAGCTGGAAATCGGTCTCTGCCCGGAAAATTAAGGAATTGGCAGATCTGGATGGGGCTGTGTGGCAGAAAGAGTCGTTTGATCACATTGTCCGCAATGCCGAGAGTTTGGAGAAATTCAAAAAATACATTGGGGCAAATCCAGCGGGATTGTGTGTTGAAGATTTTTCTCTTTTCGACGGTAACGCGACGGGGGCGTCGCGTCTACGTTTGGAACGCGACGAGGGCGTCGCGTCTACGTTGTCTGCCCGGCAGCAGGAAATTATCGGGCAGCTTAAGCAGCACGGCCCGATGAGTCTGGCGGAGCTGAAGGAGAGGGCGGGGTGTTCAGATTCGCCGATCCGTACGCTGGATAAACGCGGGTTTGTTAAAATTGAAACGGCGACGATTCAGCGCGATCCGCACGCGGGGCTGGAGCTACTGCGGACGGAACCGTTCGGGCTGATGCCTGAGCAGAAAACGGCGCTCGATAAAATCTGTGCATCGATGGATTCGGAGAAACCGAAAACGGTTTTACTGCACGGGGTGACGGGCAGCGGTAAAACAGAGGTCTATTTGCAGGCGATTCAGCATGCGCTCGATAAAGGCAAAGGTGCGATTGTACTGGTTCCGGAAATTGCGCTGACGCCGCAGACGGTTGACCGGTTTCGTGCACGGTTCGGCGATTGTGTGGCGGTGCTGCATTCGAGTCTGTCGGAGGGGGAGCGGCACGATGAATGGCACCGTATTCGAAACGGCGAGGCGCAGATTGCCATCGGGGCGCGGTCGGCGCTTTTTGCTCCGATTGAAAATCCGGGGCTGATCGTGGTCGATGAAGAGCACGAGCCGACTTACAAGCAGGATGAATCGCCGAGGTATAACGCGCGCGATGTCGCCGTTATGCGCGGCCATCTGGAAAATTGCTGTGTAGTTTTGGGGTCGGCGACGCCGGCGCTGGAGTCGTTTAAAAACGTGAAAGAGAACCGCTATGAACTGGCGGAAATGCTACAGCGGGTGGATAACCGGTCGATGCCGTTGATGCGGGTGGTGGATATGCGGGTTGAGGCGGAAAAGGAGGGCCGTCCGACGATTTTTTCCGCCGAGCTGGTGCAGGGAATTTATGACCGCCTCAACTGTAATGAGCAGGTGATTCTGTTTTTGAATCGCCGCGGGTTTTCGACTTCGCTGCAATGCGAGCAGTGCGGGTTTGTGGCGGAGTGCAGCGAATGCAGCATTTCGATGACGTATCACAAACGGGAGCACAAGCTGCTTTGCCATATTTGCGGCCGCGAGGAAAAGGTGCCGGACTGCTGCCCGGCCTGCGGCGATCCCGATTTCAAATATGCCGGAATGGGGACGGAAAAAATTGAAGAGGTTTTGGGTAAACTTTGCCCGAAGGCCCGAATTGCGCGGATGGATTCGGATACGATGCGCAAAAAGGATTCGTACCGGACGGTGCTCGATAAATTCCGTACCGGAAAAATCGACATCCTGCTCGGCACACAGATGATCGCCAAAGGGCTCGATTTCCCGAACGTCACTTTGGTCGGTGTTTTATATGCCGATATGTCGCTGCATGTTCCCGACTTCCGCGCGGGCGAGCGGACGTTCCAGCTTTTAACGCAGGTGGCCGGCCGCGCCGGTCGCGGCGAAAAAGCGGGTGAAGTGATTGTGCAGGCCTACACGCCGCACCATCCGGCTATTCAGGCCGCGCGCAGTCTGGATTACGAAGGCTTCTGTTCGCAGGATCTGGAGTTCCGCCGCGAACTGAATTATCCGCCGTTTTCCCATTTGGTGCTGCTGACGTTCAAGGGCGAGAGCGAAATCAATGTCATTACAGCGGCCGACCGTTTTTATGCCCAACTGGAAAGGCTGCTGCCGGAATCCGTTCTGCATTCGCCGCCTGTGCCTGCCCCGTTAGCGCGGGCGAAAGGGCTGTGGCGCTACCAGATTCTGCTGCGCTGCGAACACACCGTGAAAATGACGAGACCGATCCGGCATGTGCAGTCGGTTTTAAAAATGCCGAAGGGGGTTTCCTTAACGGTGGATGTCGATGCGTTGTCTTTGTTGTAACGGGTAGGGACCGTTCGATGAACTGTCCGTGGCGGTTTTATCAAAACCGCCCTACCGCAACGAGGGGCGCTTATTGCACCCGTTCAATCCAGCGTTGGGCTTCTTCTAAACTGCCGAAAATTTTGACATCGGCACCGCGGTTGTTGACGATGAGCTGGCCGAGGTCGTTGATTTCTTCGTCGGCCATGTTTTCATCGTAAAAGGCAATCTGAATGCCAAGGAAGCCGGCGTCCTTGAACGAGGTCATGATGTCATAAATTTCCGCTTCGCTGACATGACCGGTCAGATTTTCGTGGACGAGGACTTTTGAATAACCCAGCTGGTTGGTTTTTGCGGCGATCGCATACCAATATTCCATACTGGCTTCAAAGCTGTCTTTGCCGGTCAGATGGGCGAATAAATAAAACCCGCGATCTTCAAAATCCAACGTGTAACTCATTTTCCTTCCCCGATTAGGCTTTAGATTCTGCACATCTCCTTGAATTCCGCAACCCGGATTTCGATTTCGTCCCGATCGAGTTTTACAAGCCGGTCGAGGCTGAATTCTTCGACGCCGAATGAGGCGGTAATGCTGCCGTAAACCATCGCCTGCCGGATGGCTTCTTTGTCGGTTTTTCCGGAAGCGGCGAGGGCGCCCATGAGTCCGCCGGCAAAGGTGTCGCC
>QKFE01000137.1 GCA_003252225.1 Kiritimatiellales bacterium
TATGGAATTCACCGATATTGCCCGGACGTGGATTTACCTCAATAACCTGCTGGAGTGGTACGACGAATTCAACGTGGTTCGTACCCGGTTTTTCAAAGAACGCGGCACATTTGAAAAAATGGTGCCGGCCAGTACCGGGATCGGCGCCGGTTCGGCCGCCGGCGAAGAGATGGTTTCGGCGCTGCTCGCGGTTAAACCGAAACACGACGGCGTGAAGATTTTCGCGGTGCCCTCCCCCCTCCAGTGCCCGGCGCTGGATTATAAAAGTTCCTTTGCCCGCGCCGTCGAAATCGATCAGCCCGGATCCCGCCTGCTGACGATTTCCGGAACGGCCAGTATTGAACCCGGCGGGAAAACCGTCCATTTGGGCAACACGGAAAAGCAGATTGAGCTGACGATGGAAGTGGTGCACGAAATCCTGAAATCGCGCGGAATGGACTGGGAAAATACCTCCCGCGCCATCGCCTATTTCAAGGATATCGACGAAGCGCCGCTGCTCGAAAAATACTGCCTCGAAAACGGACTGCCGGAACTGCCCGTCGCGATTTCGCACGCCGACGTCTGCCGCCACGACCTCCTTTTCGAAATCGAACTCGACGCCATCAAAGTTAACTAAACCTGTTTTCTCAACCACGGAATACACCGAATACACGGAAGTTTGATCCTATTTTTCCGTGTCTTCCGTGTCTTCCGTGGTTTATTAATTTACCCATGAATACACACCGTGAACGCTTCCTGAATGCCTGCAAATGCGAACCCGTCGACCGCCCGCCGATCTGGATGATGCGGCAGGCGGGGCGCAGCCTGCCGGAATACCGCAAGCTCAAAGAGGGCTATCTCTTCACCGAACTGGTGCAGAACCCCGAACTGGCCGCCGAAGTCACCCTCCAGCCCGTCCGGCGGTTCGGATACGACGCCGCCGTTATTTTTTCCGACATTCTCGTGGTCGCCGAAGCGATGGGGCAGAAATATGAACTGCTCGAAGCCGGCGGCGTTAAAATGGATTTCGAGCTCAATTCAAAAGCCGACATCGACCGGCTCGACCCTAAAAATGTACTCGACCATATCAGCTACACCCCCGAAGCGATTAAGCTGGTTCGGAAAGAACTCGGCGATGAACGGGCGATTATCGGGTTCGCCGGATCGCCGTGGACACTGGCCTCTTTTATGATTGAAGGCGGAAGCTCCCGCGAAAACCTGCGCTCGCGCGCAATGCTGCACGACGAGCCGAAACTCTGCTACACCCTGCTCGAAAAAATCACCGAAGCCACCATCATTTACCTCAAAGCCCAAATCGAAGCCGGGGCCGATGTGATCCAGCTTTTCGACAGCCAGGGCGGAACGCTCGCCCCCGAACTCTTCTGGAAAATGTCCGGTCTCTGGATGCAGCAGATTACCGACGCCATCGGCGGCGAAGTGCCGGTGATTGTTTTTGCGCGCAACGTGCACCACAACTGGAATGACGTTGTCCGAACCGGGGCCAATGTACTCGGCATCGATTGGAGCATCCGCCTGCGGCAGGTGGCCGATAAAATACCGGGCGATGTCGCCGTACAGGGCAACCTCGACCCCGCCCTTTTAATTGCCCGCCCCGAATCCGCCGCCGCCGAATCCCGCCGTATCTGCGAATCAATGCGCGGACGGAACGGCTTTATTTTCAACCTCGGCCACGGCGTCCCGCCCGAAGCAACTATTGAAACCATTCAAGCCGTTGCCGAAACCGTCCAGCGTTTTAAATGAGCCGGATACACGTCAGTCTGGAGCAGCTGCGGAGGTATAATGTGCCGGGGCCGCGGTACACATCGTATCCGCCGGCGACGCATTTTCAAACCGAGTTTGAAGTTTCAAGTTTTAAGTTTCAAGATCCCCCCTCTCCCCCGCGCCCCCTCTCCCTCTATTTCCACCTGCCGTTCTGTTCGACGCAGTGCCTCTATTGCGGTTGCACGAATATTGTCACGGGCGACCGGAAAAAGAGCGCGGAATATCTGGCTTATCTCGACCGCGAAACGGCGCTGCGGGCAACCGGTGTTCCCGAAGGTTCGGAGACGCTACAGGTGCAGCTCGGCGGCGGAACGCCGACCTTTTTGCAGCCGGATGAAATCATCGAACTCGGCGGACTGATCCGGCGGTTTTCGCCGTTAGCCGGGAATATCGAGGCCGGGGCGGAAATTGACCCGCGGTCACTGACACAGGAAAAAACGGATGCACTGCGGGCCGCCGGTTTTAACCGCGCGTCGCTCGGCGTGCAGGATACCAATCCGCTGGTGCAGAAAGCCGTTTCGCGTATCCAGCCGTTGGAGCTGATTGCCGGTGCAAATCAGATGCTCCGCAACAGCGGAATCGACTCGATTAATTTTGACCTGATTTACGGACTGCCGCATCAGACGGTTGAACGTTTCGACCGAACCCTCGATGAAGTTTTGACGCTTTCGCCCGACCGGTTCGCCGTTTACAGCTATGCCCATATTCCGTGGATCAAACCCTTTCAGAAAAGTTTTGAAGAGCACCTGCCCGATGCCGAAATGAAGATGCAGCTGCTCCAGCTGATCATCGAAAAACTGACCGGCGCGGGCTATGTTTATATCGGGATGGATCACTTTGCCAAACCCGAAGACGGGATGGCGAAGGCGCTGGCGAACGGAACACTTCAGCGGAATTTTCAGGGCTACAGTACGCATAAAGGCGTCGATCTGCACGGCTTCGGCATGTCGGCGATTTCGCACGTCAACGGCTGTTATTTCCAAAATGAAAAGGAGCTGGAATCCTATTACGCGGCGCTCGATAGAAATACTCCGCCTGTTTTCCGCGGCTATCAAATGACTGCCGAAGATAAAATCCGCTACGCCGCCATCATGCACATCATGTGCAATCTTTACATCGACTACGCCCAACTGTCCGAAGAAATAGGCCTCGATTTTGCCGCCCATTTTAAGGCTGAAATCGCGTCGCTCGACGACCTCGAAGCCGACGGACTGGTTCAGCGCGAAACCGCCGGCCTTCACGTTACTCCGCTCGGCCGCCTTTTCATCCGGATTATCGCGATGCGTTTCGACGCCTATCTGCAAAACGAACAGCGCAAAGGCCGTTATTCGCAGACGGTTTGATGTAGTCGCAACAGGGAGCCTCACCAACTTTTGGCATTGCCAATCGGGATACACCCCATTAGCTTTCCAGCATGAACTGGCAGGATTATATTTCATCGGATTCCGCAATATGCCACGGGGCCGCCTGTATTAAAGGAACGCGCATCATGGTTTCCGTCGTACTGGATAATCTGGCCGCCGGCATGACTGCTAAAGAGCTGATCAAGGATTACCCCCCGCTGACAGAGCAGTCGATCCGGGCAGCAATTGCTTACGCCGCCGAACTCTCCCACGAACGCGTGCTGGCGGTACCGGCATGAGGTTTAAGCTGGATGAAAACCTGCCGCTCGAAGCAGCGGAAGTTCTCATTAACGCCGGGCACGATGCACATACGGTTTATCAGGAAAAACTGAACGGAGCATCCGACTCCGAAATATCTGCCGTCTGCAAAAATGAACAGCGAATTCTGATAACGCTGGATACCGACTTTTGCAACATCCTGAACTATCCTCCGAAGGAATACCCGGGAATCATTGTGATCCGGACGATGGATCAATCCAAACCATCCGTTTTGGCCTATGTCCGGCAAATCATCGGAATGCTCAGCCGGGAGCCCGTCGAAGGAAAGCTTTGGATTATTCAAAAAGACGGAATCCGTATTCGCTGAACTGAAATCTCAGCTGCCTAAAGACGGAACTACATACTTTTATTCACGTTCATTCGCGGTTAAATTCTGTTCATGCAAAAGGTGGCAATTATCGGAGCGGGAATTACGGGGCTGACGGCCGCGTTTGAGCTGCGGGGAAAAAATATCGATGTCACGGTGTTTGAGGCGTCGAACCGGACAGGCGGTGTTATTCGAACCGTTAACGCGGACGGTTTTCTCGTTGAGTGCGGGCCGAATTCTATTTTGGACACGCATCCGGATCTCGGCAGACTGATCGCACGGCTCGGAATTGAAGGCAATAAACTGCCGGCGAATCTCGCGGCAAAAAACCGCTTCATTGTCCGCGGCGGGAACCCGGTTGCATTGCCCACCAGCCCCCCGGCCTTTTTTTCGTCGAATGCGTTTTCAACGTCGGCGAAACTGCGGCTGTTCCGCGAACCGTTTATTACGTCGAAATCGAATGAGCAGGAAAACCTCGCCGATTTTGTTATCCGGCGTTTGGGGCAGGAATTTCTCGATTATGCCATCAATCCGTTTGTAAGCGGTGTTTACGCCGGCGATCCGGCAAAGCTTTCCGTGGCCCACGCGTTCCCGAAACTGTATGCGCTCGAACAGAAATACGGCTCGCTCATCAAAGGTGCAATCAAAGGGGCCAAAGAGCGGAAACAGCGCGCAGAAACCGCCGCCAAAGACGCCCGTATGTTCACCTTCGACAACGGACTGGAAGTGCTGCCGAAACGGTTGACTGAAAAACTCGGCGATATTGTCCGGCTCAACAGTTCCGTGACAGAGATCAAAAAAGCCGCCAACCGGAAATGGCAGGTAAACGGCGCGGAATTCACCGATATTATTCTGGCGATTCCGGCGCACAAACTGTCCGACCTCGAAACCCCGTTCGATTTAAAACTGATGGATGAAATTGAATACCCGCCGGTTGCCAGTTTTTCGCTCGGTTTCGGCGTAAACCAGTTTATGCACCGGTTGAACGGATTCGGGATGCTGATCCCGAAAATAGAAAACCGCTTTTCGCTCGGCGCACTTTTCCCCTCCTCCATTTTCACCGGCCGCGCGCCCGGCGGAATGGCTTTATTGACCGTGTTTGTCGGCGGCTCGCAATCGCCCGAACGCGCGCTGATGAATGAAGAGGAGATGCTCGAAAACATACTCGCCGATCTGCGCGACCTGCTCGGCCTCGACGGCGGCCCCGATTTTAAACTGTGCAGTGTGTATCAAAAAGCGATTCCGCAATATGTCGTCGGTTACGAAAAATATCTCAACCGGATGAATGAAATTGAAGCCGCTTTTCCCGGGATCCATTTTGCCGGGCATTACCGCGACGGCATATCCGTCGCCAACTCCATCCTCTCCGGGATCAACGTTGCAAAACAAATTGAAGGAGGTTAACCACAGAATACACGGAATACACAGAAGGCGTTTGTTCGTCCTATCCATTCCGTGTATTCCGTGGTTCAATAAATGAAACGCGGATTTTTACTGATGAACACCGGATCGCCGGATGCGCCGGAAGAGGGCGCAGTCCGCGAATACCTGCGCGAATTTCTGATGGATCCGTTTGTGATCGATCTGCCCTACCCGCTCCGTTACGCGCTGGTGCACGGAGCGATCCTGCCGAAACGCCCGGCTCAATCCGCCGAAGCCTATAAATCCATCTGGACCGAAAACGGATCGCCGCTCGTTCACTGCTGTAAACGGCTGGCCGACGGACTCAACGCGGAACCCGGCATGGCGTACGGCCAGCCTTCATTTAAAACAGCGGTCGAAAACCTGCTGGCAAAAGGCGTCGATGAAATCGGTCTGCTTCCGCTCTTCCCGCAATCCGCAAACGCCACCACCGGATCGTGTGTGGCCGGTGTAAAAAAGGCGATAAAAGGCCGCGCGAAACTGCGCGTTGTTCCGCCCTTTTACAACGAACCCGCCTTCATCCAGCCGCTGGCCGATTCACTGAAAAACATCGATGAACACATTCTCTTCAGCTACCACGGCCTGCCGATCCGGCAGCTGAAAAAACAGCCCGCTCCCGACTATCAAATCCAGTGCATAAAAACCACGGAAGCGATTGTGAAAACCGCCGGCATTGAAACCGGCCGATATACCGTTTCATTTCAATCCCGCCTCGGCCGCGCAAAATGGATTGAACCCTACACCGACGAAATGCTGCGGAAACTTCCGTCAAACGGAATCAAAAAACTCGCCGTCATTTGCCCCGCCTTTTTCTGCGACTGTCTCGAAACGCTCGAAGAGATTGAAATACAGGGCCGCAACACCTTTATGGAATCCGGCGGCGAAACCTTCCGGATGATCCCCTGCCTCAACGCCTCCCCCGCCGCATTCAACTGCCTGAAAACGCTGATGGCCAATGCAGACAACTGGCCGCTGGAGAAATAAATGCGGCATGAAACATTCCGCCTAACGGCATCAGACGGACTTCAACTGTCCGGGCAGGTGTGGATTCCCTCCGGGCAGACCAAAGCATCCGTCTGCCTGATTCACGGACTGGGTGAACATTGCGGGCGATATGTGCATGTTGCCGATGCGTTCAACAGAGCCGGGGTTGCCGTAACGGCGTTTGATCTGCGCGGCCACGGGAAGTCGGAAGGCCGCCGCGGACATGCCGCGGGTTTTGAGCCGCTGATGGACGATATCGGGTTGCTGCTGGATCACGCCCGGTCATTGTCTCCGGATGTTCCGTTAATCCTTTTCGGGCACAGTCTCGGCGGCAGTCTGGTGCTTCATTACGGGCTGAAAACCAAAAATGCGGTCAACGCAATTATCGCCTCTTCGCCCCTGCTGCGGCTCGCATTTGAACCGCCGGTCTGGCAGCTGGAAATGCTGAAAACGCTGAATCGTTTTCATGTGAATCTGCTGATTCCAAGCCGTATTGAAGCAGCCGCGTTATCGCGCGATCCCGCAACGATTGAAGCCTATAAAACCGATCCGCTCAATCACGGACGGATCAGCCCGGCGCTTGCGGCCGATATGCTCGAAGCCGGGAAATGGAACCTTGAAAACGCAGCCGCTTTAACCCTTCCCGTTCTGCTGATGCACGGCAGCGCCGACCGGATTACCTCCTGCGATGCCTCCAGAGAATTTGCCGAAAATTCCGGAGAAAACTGCACCCTGAAAATATGGCCCGGTCTTTTCCATGAACTGCATAACGAACCGGAAAAACAGGGCGTTATCGATTTCACCGTCCGCTGGATAAAGCAGTTTAAATAGCCGCGGATCGGGCCGTATTCAGCCTTGCCAACTTTCCGGACGGGGTTTATACCCAATCTGTAGATTGGAGACGGAGAGCAGCGGAAGAGACTTGAATCGCGGCGGCGCCGCGGGGAGGTTGCGATGGCTCAGGAACAGGTAATGGATCTGATTGATCACGCATGCGAACTGCATGCCCGGCTGAGTGAATATTACGATGAACTCAGCAAACGCTCCGGACAGGATCGGGTGAAAATCCTGCTGAATTATCTCAGTGAATCCGAGGCGCGCCATGAAAAAGCGCTGGCTGAATATGAGCACGACTTCGCATCGGCCGATGTGACCGATACCTGGTATCAGTTCAAACCCGACCTGATGGAAAAAGGGAAATGGATCCCGGAAAACATTACCCCCGAAATGGATGCCGATGCCGTTTTACGGGTGGTTCTGCGGATCGATGACCGGCTTTCTGAACTTTACCGGGAAATCATCAAACGCGCCCATTCCAAACGCATCCGGGACGTTTTCACCAACCTGCTTGATACGAATGAAAAGGAAAAACGCAATCTCGCCCGGGACTTCGCCCATATGAGCGACTGGTAATTTCCTTACTCATACCGCAGTGCTTCAATCGGGTTGAGTTTTGCGGCTTTGCGCGCGGGCCAAAGGCCGAAAACAATTCCGATCACAGCGGAAAAAACAAAGGCCAGCAGAATCGAGTTCTGGGTGATCAGCACCTGCATCCCGCTGAATTTTTCGGTTGCAAGACTAGCCGCAACACCGAGGGCAACCCCCATACATCCGCCAAAGAAACTGATGATCAGCGCCTCGATCAGAAACTGGATCATCACATCCTGCCCGCGCGCGCCGAGCGCTTTCCGCAACCCGATTTCGCGGGTTCGTTCCGTCACCGAAACAAGCATGATGTTCATGATGCCGATCCCGCCGACAACGAGCGCGATGGAGGCAATACTCGAAAGCAGAATGGAGAGTATTTTCGAAGTGGCCGAGGCGGTTTCCTGGATCTCGGCGAGGTTGCGGATTTCGAACGGGTTTTCGCGGTTTCCAATCCGGTGGAGCTGACCAAGCAGGGTCAGAATATCGGTCTGTGCCCGGTCCATATTTTCGGCTTCATCAATCTGGATTTCGATACGGTCAACATACTGTTTGCCGAAAAGGCGACGCATGGCGGTGGTGACCGGCACGAGAGCGGCATCGTCATAATCGCGGAACCCGCTGCTTCCTTTTTCGGGCAGTACGCCGATCACAGTAAAGCTTTGCCGGTTGATTTTAACCTGCTTGCCGACCGGGTTTTCTCCGCCGAAAAGTTCATTCACCGGCGTCAGCCCCAGCAGGCAGACGCGCGAACGTTTTTTGATTTCCTCGGCATTGAAAAAGCGGCCCAGCTGCGGCTGATAGGAGCGCATTGCTTCGTAGTCGGTGTTTACGCCTTCGATGCGGCAGTTCCAGTTGAGATTACCGGCCTTCAGCTGAGCATTGCCGCTCACAGTCGGACTGACCAATGAAACATGCTCCACCTCATTACGGATCGCTTCGCCGTCTTCAATTTCGAGACGGGAGGTGCTTCCCGCCCCCTGCTGTACGCCGCCGCGCGAACGCCGTTCGGGCATCAGCATCAGCAGGTTGGTGCCCAGTTGGGAAAGCTGTTCTTCAACGGCTTTACGCGCGCCGGTGGCCAGCGCAACCACCGCAATCACCGCCGCAACCCCGATCATAATGCCGAGGGCGGAAAGCGCGGTTCGGACTTTATTGGCCAGCAGCGAGCGAACGGACTGTTTAACCAGCACCCAGTTTTCGCGAAACAGCTGTAAACCGAAGGTTATTTTCCGGCGCTCTTTTTCCGGCTCAACCTTTATTTTCGGAATTTCGGGGGCATCGAGATTCGGTTTATCTGAAATGATTTTCCCGTCCTTGATTTCAATGATGCGCTGGGCGTGGTTGGCGACATTGGTATCGTGCGTGACGAGAATGATGGTGAGACCGCGGCCGTGCAGCTCACTCATCACCTGCATGATCTCTTTCGCGCTTTTCGAGTCGAGGTTACCGGTCGGTTCGTCGGCAAAAATAATCGAAGGGTTGTTGACCAGTGCGCGGGCAATGGCGACACGCTGCTGCTGCCCGCCGGAAAGCTCGTTGGTGTGGTGCGACATACGGTCGCCGAGCCCGACGAGTTCGAGCATTCTTTTCGGGGCATCGTTTTTTTTCCCGTTGCTGCGGGAATAGATCAGCGGCAGGCCGACGTTTTCAAGCGCGCTGGTCCGTTTGAGCAGGTTGAACTGCTGGAAAACAAATCCCATGATTTTATTCCGGAAAGCCGCCAGCTGATTTTCCGAAAACCGGGTGACGTCGGTTCCGTCGATTTCAAATTTGCCGGAGTCCGGCACGTCGAGCAGGCCGAGGATGTGCATCAGCGTTGATTTACCGGAGCCGGACGCGCCGATGATGGCGACATATTCGCCCTGCTCAATCGTGATGGAAACGCCGTCGAGCGCGCGGACTTCGACCTCGCCCATCTGGTAGGTTTTACGAATGTTTTCGACGCGGATCATTACCGGCGGCCTCCGCCGCGCGAGGGCATAAACAGGTTGTTTCCGCTGCCTTTGCCGGAACCGAGGTTGACGCGCGGAATCAGCACTTCCATTCCCTCTTCGAGGCCTTCGGTGATTTCCGTATACGAACCGTCGCTGATGCCGGTTTTCACCTTAATCTCTTCCGGGTTTTCCGGATCGCCGGAATCCACAAAAACAAAATACTCGGAATTCGTGCGCGGTTTCCGCGAGCCGCCGTTTGCCCCGCCGGACGATCCGCCGCCCATTCCGGGCCGCCCGCCGCCGCCCTGTCCGAACTGGGCGAGCCGCTCCTGAATTTCCGTATCGGACATTCCGCGCTCTTTCATGCGTTTGACCACAAACTGTTTGCGTTCATCTTCCGACATATTCTGAAAATCGGGCCGATCGCCGCCCCCGCTGCCGCCATCGGAATGGACACTGGAACCGGCTCCTTTTTTCTGCTGTAGCGCGGAAGCCGGAAGCGTTAACACGCCGGTCTTTTCTTCAACCACAAATTCGAGGTTGGCCGTCATCCCGCTACGCATATAGGGGGGTACGCGCTCGGGGCGAACATCCACTTCATACATCGTCACGTTGCTGACGGTTTTGGCATCGTAGGCGATTTTTTCAACCTGTCCGGGGAAATTGCGGTCCTGATAGGCCTCCAGTTCAACGGCTACCGCCTGTTCGGTCTTGATCTGGCCGATGTCGGTTTCATCCAGACTCGCGACGATAATCAGGTCGTCGGCAATGACCACCACCGCATCATTCACGGCAATCGACTGGCCCGGCTCAAAATTGCGGGCAATAATGGTTCCGGTCAGCGGCGAAATCAGCGGCGAGGGTTTGTACAGGTTTTCCCAGTATTCCAGTTCCTCTTTACCGGTTGCCAATGCCGCATCCAGCAGGGTCGCGCGTTCGGTTGAGCTGATCCAGCCGAGAATCTGCCCCTTATTCACTTTATCGCCTTCGTCGACCAACAGCTCTTCGAGCCGTCCGGCGATCGGCGGTTTCACATCGAGCCGGTTGCGCGGCTGTACCTCGCCGGTCGATTCCACCGTAATGCGCAGATCGCGTTTTTCCACCCCCGCTTTATCAAACGACGGTTTCGCCGCTTCGGTTTTCACCTGCTTTTTCTGCCAGTACCAATATCCGCCCCCGCCAACCAGACCCAAAATCACGATCCAGAAAATTACTTTTTTCATATTCACTCACCTTTTCCTGAAAGCTGCCATTCACTGACTCCCAACGCTTTTTTCCAATTGGCCTGCTGAAGTTCAGCCGAACGTCTGCGCTGTAAATAGGTTTTCCCCTGTGTAATCAGATTGCTTTCAATCTGATCCCAATCCTCATAAGAGAGCAGCCCCTGTTTATATTTTGCGGTGGAGATTTCCGCGCGCAACATTTCCGCATCCAAAAGCTCCTTCTGAACCGCCTCATCTTCAACCGCGTCCGCATAGGAATTCCACTGATTCTGGAGGGTGGCCATCAGGGTGTTCGCTTTATTCAACAGTCCCATTTCCGACTGAATGACATTCTCTTTTGAAACCGCCACCTGTTTTGAAAGGCGCCCGCCGGTAAACAGCGGCATAGAGGCCCGTACACCCACGCTCCAGTCTGCATATTCAAACTCGCGCACACCGCCGATTCCGACCGAAGCGTTTAAATCAACCGACGGGAACCGCCCGCTCCGCGCCACCGTGACTCCGTGCTCGGCCACTTCCACCTGAATTTTAGCCACCTTATAGTCGCTCGTTTCTTCCATTAAAGATTGCAGATCGGAAATCGATTCCGGTTCCGCCGCGTCCAACGTTCCGGCAACACCGAAAGGAGGTTCATTCCCCCCCATTGCCGCAGCAAGATCCCGGAGCGAAAATTCCAGCAGGCGTTCTGCCTCGCGAACTTCAAACGAGGCCTGCTTCAGCTGGGCTTTACTGCGGGCAAGCGACCCGGCATTTTCCCGCCCGCCGTCAAACTTGAGCTGAACCAGCCGTACATTATTCCGGCGGCGTTCTTCGATCTGTTCGGTCAGTTTGATCAGATCCTGCGCATACAGCGCATTCACGAACGAGGCCCGAACCAGATATTCGACATCCGCGTGAAACTGCCGGTATTCTTCGTATCCCACGTCCAGCTGGGCCAGCGCCCGCCTGCGATTGGCGACATTTCCGCCGCCCGAAAAAAGATCCTGCGAAAGGGAAATTCCCGCCGAAGTACTGTCTGTTTCGTTCCAGCCCGAAGCATTTTCCACACTGCGTTTCGTGAAACCGGCCGAGGCCGAAATCTGAGGAAGGAAATTGGCGGTGGTTGTTCCCACGGAATATTCCAGTTCGCGGATTGCGGAACGCCCGCTGGCCAGCACCGGGTTATGCTGCCAGCTGTTTGCCAGACACTGCTCCCA
>QKFE01000069.1 GCA_003252225.1 Kiritimatiellales bacterium
GGTCGTGCGTCACATAAATCATCGTGGTGCCGATCCGGTCGTGCAGCTGGAGGATTTCTTTGCGCATTTCCACCCGCATTTTGGCGTCGAGATTCGACAGCGGTTCATCAAAAAGAAAGACGGCCGGTTCGCGTACAATTGCCCGGCCCATCGCCACGCGCTGTCGCTGGCCGCCGGAAAGCGCCTTCGGTTTGCGCTTCAGCAGCTCTTCGAGCCCGAGGATATGCGCGGCCCGCTGCACCCTTTCGCGGATTTCCGCTTTCGGCCATTTCCGCAGCTTCAGCCCGAACGCCATATTGTCGAACACCGACATATGCGGATAAAGGGCATAATTCTGGAACACCATTGCGATGTCGCGATCCTTCGGCGGAATATTATTCACGATCCTGCTGCCGATCCGGATGATGCCCGAACTGATTTCTTCCAGCCCCGCAATCATCCGCAGCGTCGTCGATTTTCCGCAACCGGACGGGCCGACAAGCACCAGCAGCTCGCCGTCCGCAATATGAAGGTTGAAGTCAGCCACCGCGTCGCTGCCCTCGTCATATTTTTTGCCGACCTGTTCTAGGTAAACCTGCGCCATCCAATCCCCGCTTTTCCGTGTGCCGGGCATTTATCCGGCAGAACACAGTGCATACGGAAACAGCAAACACAAAATCAGCCGAAAGGTACAGAAAAAGCTTTGACCGGAAAGGCGGGGGAAAGTGGGGGTGCTGGAAAAAGGACGATTTTTGTATGATTAGTCGGGGTGATCCGCTATCTCATTAAACCGTTAAGAATTCAGCTGAAAACAGGAAAACGAAATGGGACTGTTCGGAAAGAAAAAACCGTTTAGCTTGAAATGCCGTCCGTTGGATCAGAATGCGTTGGCCGCCTATGCCGGAAATCCCGTAACTGGAAAACAGGGGCAGGAATCACGTTGTACGCCGCACGCGTCATTTGATGACCGTATTGCGGTTTTCGGCGATGTTCACGCCAATCTCGAAGCGCTCAAAGCCGTATTGGCCGATGCGAAAAAGGCGGGTGTTTCCGGTTTTATCTGTACCGGCGATCTTGTCGGTTACGGCGCAAACCCCTCCGAATGCCTTGAAGTCGTGAAAGCGCTCGGCTGCCCCGTCGTGAAGGGTAACCATGACGAATATTCAGCAACTGAAATGAGTTTGAAGGATTTTTCGCTCCACGCCATGAATGCGCTGATCTGGACGCGCGAACACCTTTCGGCGGATGAACGGAGGTGGCTGAATCAGCTTCCGATGCAGATTGATTTAGCCACAAAAGACACGGAAACAGAAAATCGAGCGTCTTGCTCTGTGTCCTCCGGCGAAGCGGGTGGTGTGTATTTTCATTTGGTGCACAGCAGTGCGTGCGAGCCGGAAAAATGGCGCTATATCATTAAGCCGGAAGACGCCGAGAAAGTACTCCCGCGGCAACAGCCGGAACTCGCCTTTTTCGGGCACACGCACCTGCCCTCGTGGTTTGCCTTCAATCCCGATTCCGATGAATTCAAATCCGCGGTGCCGGTCGCGGAAAATAGGCTCCAATTGGAACGCGGGTGGAAATGGCTGGTCAATCCCGGAAGTATCGGCCAGCCGCGCGACGGCGACCCGCGTGCCGCCTACGCCGTTTTCGACCCGAACGCCCGAACGGTTGAATGGCGCCGCGTTGAATACGATGTTACAAAGACCGTGAAAAAAATCCTCAAAGCCGGACTGCCGGAACGCAACGCCCAGCGGCTTTATAAAGGGAGGTAATCTGGAATGAACGGGAAAATGGATCCGCTGAATACCGGACAAACAGGGATGAGTCTCGAAAACTCGCTCGGTGATCTGCCGACGATGAGGATGGACAATGATTCGATCGGGCGGGTGGATCGATATGAACTGACGGCGAAGCTGGGCGAGGGGGGCTTCGGGGCGGTTTACGGTGCGCGCGATACGGAGGCGAATATTCTGGTGGCGCTCAAAGCCCTGCCTTCGGAGGTAAGCTGCGATGCGGAGGAGATGGATTCGATCCGGGATAATTTTTCGCTGGTTTCGCGTCTCCACCATCCGGGGATTGCGTCGCTGCTGCACCTGCATAAGGTTGGTGTCGCCGACCTTTCCGCGCAGTCGGCGTTGGGCGTGAAAACGGGGGATTATCTGGTGGTGATGGAATATGCCGCCGGAACGACGCTGTATGCATATCGCCGGGCATTTCCGGGGCAGAAAATACCGGTGGAAAAATCGCTGGAGATTTGCGGCAAAGTTGCGGAGGCACTCGACTATGCCCATTCGCAGCGGGTGCTGCACCGCGATATTAAGTCGAAGAATATTATGATCTCGCATGGCAAGATCGAGGCATCAGGCAATAGGCAGGAGGCAATAGGGGGTTCCACTAATGCCCATTCCCTAATGCCTAATGCCTGTACCGTCAAAGTACTCGACTTCGGTTTGGCCGCCGAGATCCGTTCGTCGATGAGCCGGAAATCGAAAGACCCGGCGGCGGGCAAATCGGGTACGCCGCTTTATATGGCCCCCGAGCAGTGGGCCGGACGGCGGCAGGACGGCCGGGCGGATCAGTATGCTTTGGCGGCGGTTTTTTATGAGCTGGTCGCCGGCGAAGTCCCCTTTAAATCCGCCTTTGATTCCGGCAACTTTGAAATCATGCGCAGCGTCGTTCTCAGCGACCCGGTTGAACCGCTCAAAGAGCTGGATAAAAAACAGAACGCGGTGCTGCTGCAGGCGTTGAGCAAAGATCCCGAAAACCGTTTTGCCAGTTGCGGAGAATTTATTGCCGCGCTCGGAAACGGAAAAATTTCAAAACCACGAAAGAACCAAAATGGAGGGCGGCGCTTTGCTGTAGCCGTTTCGATTGCAGCCCTTATTTTGATTGGCGGCGGCGCATGGTTTTTTATGAAGCCCAAGGCAGACAAAACAACCCGCTCCATTGCGGTTGAAAACGCGGAAACCGGTCGGCCTGTTTCGGCACAGACTGAAATTTCACTGACCTTGGCGGACGCCGTTCCGCTTAAAACGAAGGCCGAGATCGCGCTCGATAAAGTACGCCGCTATCCCGACGAATGGTCCGGCTATGCGACCGAAATCGAACGGCTCGATATTGAACTCAAAAACGGCGCCGCATTTTATGAACAGAAAGAATACCGTCTGGCGGTTGAGCGGTTTAACGGAGTGATTC
>QKFE01000272.1 GCA_003252225.1 Kiritimatiellales bacterium
TCAATATCGGTCACGGTGATCTGGAAGGTATAGTCGCCTTCCGCTAAACCGGAGGCGTTCAGCGTAGTGGTGGCTGCGCCGCTCAATGAAGCGTTATTCGGGCCGGCGGTCTGCTCCCATTGAACCGTGTACAGGCTGTCATCACTGGCTGAACCGTTGATCGTTACCGAAGAAACGGGGAGCTGGATGGTTTTATCTGTACCGGCGTTGGCGGTCGGATTGACCGCAGCTGCCGGGTTGATTACGGCGACTTTTACGGTGTCACTGCCGGTTCCGCCGTCGTTATCGGTTGCAGTCAGTTTGAATTCATAAACACCGGCAATCAGCCCGGAAGCCGTCAGGTTTGCAGTTGCTGCGCCGGAAAGAGCGGCGGTATTCGGGCCGGACTCCTGCGTCCACTGGTAGGAAACAACGGTACCGTCCTGATCGGTTGCCGAACCGTTCAGCGTAATCTGTGCGGTCGGGAGACGGACAAAGGTGTCGGCTCCGGCGTCAACCGCCGGATTAATGCTCACACTGCCTTCGCCGATATTTTCTTCACCGGCGCGGCAGAGCAGTACCGCCCAGTCCAGACCGGTATTGTTCGGGGCATTTCCGACAGAAGGCGATCCGCCGCCGTTTACGGAAGTGACCGTACCGCGCTGGAGCGCGCCGCCGTTACGGGCGTCGAACCACCAAACCTGGAAGGTTCCGGTTGCATCGGTCAGATCGATGGTGGTTGTACCGCCGCTCGGAAGGAAAATGGCGTATTTGCTGTTGGTTTTGCCGAAGCAGTATTTGCTGTTGTTGTTGCTGCTGTTGCCGATTTTTCCATCCATATTCCACATTTCAGAGAACATCAGGTGGTCGTTGAAAAACTGTTTCGCAAAACGGCAGTAGTCCCACATGCGGTCGCGGGAGCGGAAGTCGTTCAGGTTCAGGTCGTTTTGCGGGTTTGAATACCCGGCATACAGCTCAATTCCGCCGCCGCCGGACATCAGGTTGCCCCAGACCACGTTTTCGCGCATCTGTTCCTGAGTCGGGGTGGTAGTGGTCACGGAATCCGGCGGGTTGGCATAGTTGGCCGGGCCCTGTTCATCGTTGGCGACCACCCATTTTTTACCGGCGGCATTGGATTCGTTGATCCACTGGAGGGTTTTGGCATGTACGTCGGAATAGTTGCACTGGAGGGAAACCCCGAGCATTTCGGAATTGCTGCCGAGCAGCGGACGGTAAACAGATTCCCATTCACCCGGATAGGTGTGCAGAACACGGTGGTTATCGTAGGGATCGATGTCGGCCATATACTGGAACATCGCCTGCTGTTGAACGGTGGACTGGGAGTTTTCTTCACCCATGTTCCAGTTGAGCGCGAGGTGGTGGCCGAAGCGGGCGACCAGTTCGCGGAAATAGAGCTTGCGTTCAACGCCCATATTGCCGTCGTCGAGGGCATAGGCAGCGCCCGGACCGCTGAGGTCGTCGTTTTCACGTTCCTGCATTTTGAAGTGCAGATACATGCCTTTATTCTGGCCGTGTTCAAATACGATTTCCCACTGATCGAGTTTGGAGCAGTCGTAATGCAGCGGGTCGGTGTGCGAAATAAACGGCCAGACGTCTTTGGAGTCGCCACCGGCGTTATAGGTCAGGAAAGAGAATACATTCTGGCCTTCGGAGGCAAGATAGTTGATCGCGCCGATCATACCTTTGCCTTTTCCGGCCCCCCAGCTCGGGTCGCCGGTCTGCCAGTCGGCCACGTGGGCGGCCCAGTCACGGCGGTAGTCGGTTCCGGTGTGGGTGTAGGTATTGTCGAAATCCTTGTAGTTCATGAAGTTTTCCGGGGCGTCGGCACCGGTTTTGATAAAGGCGCCGCCGGTTGCGGCGTGTTTCAGGTAGCGCGATCCGTCATAAATCAGGCGCCCTTTCATACGGAGGTCGTCAGCGGATTTATCGGTTTCAGCAACCGTGAAGCTGCCTTCCGTCGCGTTGTAAGGATATACGGCGGAACCGGCCCATTCGCCGAGATCAACGGCCACATTGGAGCCGGAACGGAACAGAATTTTATAATCCCAGATGCCGGTTAAATCAGGGGCCAAATGCGCGCGCCATTTATTGCCGGAAGAGGCGCTGGTATTGGCGGCATTGCCGTCCGCGGCGAAATAGCCGGGAACCAGAACCGTTTTGCCGGAATCGCGGTGGGTGAATTCGACGTTCATGCGGTAATCGGTGAACGGGTTCGGGGTCGCGGTTTCCGAAGTCTGCGGACCGTTCATCGTGACGGTGACTTTATGCCAGCGTTTCAACTCGCCGCTCACAGAAACAGCGGGGGGTGTTTCCATTTTAAGCGTCGTCCAGCGACCGCGCGCCCAGGCATATGAATCGCCTTCCGGAACCAACCCGTTGGAGTGGGTGTTCGATTCCACTTCAATCACGGCGCCGGCCGGAATCGTTACGTTTTTGAAGACGTGATCCTGCAGGGCATAATCAACGGTTGTCGACGAATTCTGGCGGGAACCGATCAGCGTGCCGTTCACGGAGAGGCGGTACGTGCATTCGCCGTCGAGCTCGCGCATCGCGGTGATGGCAATGTCATAGGTTCCCGCCGTACCGGCAAAAGTCAGCCGCGCTTTGGCAAATTTATCGCGGTAAGAGACGGTCGCTGCGTTAATCGCCAGCGCGCCGCGCGTTCCGTCCACATAATACGGCACCTCGCCCGAACTTAGATTGCCAAAATCTGTTGTCGCGCTATAGGAATACGATGCCGCCCAGGCCGTTGAACCGGCCAATCCCGCCAGTAGCCAGCAGAACAGTTTCAGCAGTTTTTTCATCATCTTTCTCCTCTGATTTTCCGGGAGGTTTTCCTCTCCGGACATTTTCAATTGAATCACTCCATCGTTGCGGTATTTCCGGAAGATTCCCGGTTTTGGAGTCCCCTTCGGTTTGATTCCGCACGACCCGCCATCCCTGCCGGACCGCGCCGATAGACATGGATCGAGTGTGGCCACGTTAACATCGAATTATACACTGTCCAGACCGACAAAAGTATGCCGCCTAATTTTGCCCGATCCGTGCGAAGTATATGCGAGAGGGAGTATCTATACCTTGATTTACACGCCGGTTTTGTGTG
>QKFE01000233.1 GCA_003252225.1 Kiritimatiellales bacterium
ATTGGTTATTAGAAAATTGCCTACCCGGAAAAACTTCTCCCGATAACCAATAACTAATAACCGAACCGTTTCAGCGGTTCTCTCATAAATTCAACCCGTCAAGCGCCGACCAGGCGCCCGAACCTTCTTCTGTTTTGCACGCGCAGGAACCCGTATTTAAATCGGTTCCGCACTGGGGGCATACCCCTTTGCACTCTTCGCTGCACACCGCAAAACCCGGAACATGCAGCAGGATTTCCTCCCGCAAATCCTCCGTAATATCCACCGAATCGGTGCCTTCCGGAGCGGAATAAGCGCGTAGAAAATCGGAAACCGTCACTCTTGTCGAGAAAAATTCCGAACATCTTGCACAGCCCAAATCGAGCTCCACTTCCAGCGATCCGCGCACAATCAGCTCATCCGAAACCCGCTGGGCATAAAGCGAATATTTTACATCGCCCGGGTTCCGCACAAACCGGTCATCCTCCAGCTGAAGGATTTCCCCCGGAACGTCTCCGTTATAATGCGACCCCTCCTCCGGGATCCGCGCCACCAATATTTTCATATCCGCACCTCAAAACAGTTGAGCGATGAATTTACCTCAAATCAGGGAATAATCAACGCCCTTGAAAATTCTGCAATCCGACCGATTATCCCCCTCAAATACCCAGCGCAGTTTGGCCGAGTATTTCTTTGGCGTGCTGGAGGGTGACGTTGGTTGAATTTTTCCCGCCGAGCATACGGGCGATTTCTTCGGGGCGGGTTTCGTCGTCGAGCAGCTGCACTTCGGTGAAGGTTCGGCCATCTTCGACCTTTTTGGAAACGGCGAGGTGATGATTTCCGCAGGCGGCGACCTGCGGGAGGTGGGTAATACAAAGCAGCTGGTGGTGTTTTGCAACCTGCGCCAGTTTCCGTCCGACGGCTCCGCCGATTTCCCCGCCGATGTTTGCATCGATTTCATCGAACACCAAAACCGGGATTTGGTCCTGTTTTGCGAGCACCGCTTTTGTGGCGAGCATCACACGGGAAATTTCGCCGGATGATGCAATTGTGCGCAGCGGGCGCATATCCTCCCCGGCGTTGGGAGCGAAACCGAATTCGATTTCATCCATTCCGTTCGGCCCCGGTTCGCAGGGTGTCATCTGTACATCGAAAAAGCCGTGCTCAAAACCGATATCGACCAGTTCGCGGGTAATGCACTCGGACAGATTATCGGCCACATTTTCGCGCTGACCCCGCAACGTTTCGGCCGCCTTTACAACCTGTTTATAAACCGAAGCCAATTCGGCCTCCAACGCTTCGCGCAATCTGCCGCGCCCGCGCAGTTCTTCGAGCTGCCCTTTCCATATTTCGCTGTTTTCCAAAACCGCTTCGACTGTTGCGCCGTATTTCCGTTTCAGCGTCTGATACGTCGTCAAACGATCATCGAGCCACTGCATCCGTTCGGCGCTGCCGTCAACCCCGGAAGCGGACCGCTCAATGGAACGGACGACTTCCTGAATGGAGGTGACAGCGGACTCGATTTCGTCGTGCCAATCCCGCGCTTCGGGCATCAGCTTCATCAGCTTATTGAGTGCCTGCTGGGCCGCAACCAACCCGTCGAACGCGCACCCCTCCCCCTCGGTCAGCGCCTGCACCGTTCCGTTGGCGAGTTCGAGCAATTGCTGTGCATTGGCAATCTGGCTGTGTTCCAGAACAACCTCTTCCTCCTCTTCGGCGGAAAGGTTTGCGATTTCAATTTCATTCACACGGTAATCGAGGAATTCAATCTGGCGGAGCAGATCCTCTTCGTTATCGGCATTGAGTTCATCGATCTGCTTTTGGATTTCCCGGTATTTTTTATATTCCGCCGAATAGGCTTTTTTCGCGGAACCGAGCTGTCCGAACGCATCGAGAATTTCGAGCTGCACCGTCGGATCGAGCAGCGACTGGTGGTCGTACGGCCCGTGCATATCGACCAAAACATCGCCCAGTTTTCGCAGCACCTGCAGCGTTACAGGCTCATCATTGACCCATGTTTTATTGGCCAGTTCCGTAATCACCCGCCGGATAATCAACAGCCCTCCGTCGCACGGCTCAAGCCCCACTTCCGCCAAAACCTCATTGACCTGCTTCGTGTCGGTCAGCCCGAATTCGGCGTGCACGGAACAGGCGGTTTCGCCGGTGCGGATCAGCGATTTATCGGCCCGATCGCCCAGCAGCAGCTTCAGCGCGCCGATCAGCAGCGACTTGCCCGCGCCGGTTTCGCCGGTAATTACATTCAGGCCTTCATTAAAGCCCACCTGCACGTCATCGACGAGGGCCAGGTTTTTAATTTTCAGCGTTCTGAGCATATTCGGCGGAGTATCCAAATTCGCACTGAATCCGACAAGCCGGAACTAATCCTTTTCCTTTTTAATAATAACCACGGAATACACTGAACACACGGAAAGCTCGGTGCATTTAATTTCCTTCCGTGTATTCGGTGTATTCTGTGGTTAAAAATGTCACTCCTCAAACCATGTTTCAACCGGCAGTTCGAGGCCGAGGCCGAGCTGATAATTATAGGCGGCAGTTTTCAGCGCTTCACCGACCGATTCGAGGTCGTGGTCAAAATCGGCAGTAAACGGAATTTCGTTGAGCGCAAATTTCGGCGGCGGATGGTCGATCAGTTGAACACCAAACTTGCCGGGATTTTCCGAAATACCGCTGTGTGCCGTGAGCGCAAAACGGTGCCAATAGGCCGAATGCAGAAACCCCGCATCAAACAGCGCCCGAACGGTTTCGAGCGCATCCAGCGTTTCCTCAAAAGTCTGCGTCGGAAAACCGTACATTAAATAGGCGTGCGTCAAAATACCGGCATCCGCCAGATCTGCCAAAACGCGCGCGGCGTGTTCAACGGTGATTCCTTTGCGCATCAATTGCAGGGTTCGGTCGCAGCAGGTTTCGAGACCGCCGGTTACGGCAATACAGCCCGATTCGGCCATCTTTTGAATCAGCCCGCGGGTTAACCGCTTTTCAAACCGGATATTCCCCCACCATTCAATCTGTAGACCGCGCCGCAGGATTTCATCGCAAAGGCCGTCGAGCAGATCGGGCGGAAGCGCTTCATCGACAAAATGGAACCCGTTGAATCCGGTCTGTTCCATTACCGCCTCCATCCAGCCGCAAAGGGTCGCGGGATCGGCCGGATCGTAACGGCGGATATAATCGACCGATGTATCGCAAAAGGCGCAGCGGCTCCAGCAGCAGCCGTGAGCCAGCACCAGCTTATTCCACCGCCCTTCCGACCAAAGCCGCGTAACCGGATTCAGCTGCTCGAACAGCCCGAAATAGCGCTCCATTTTCAGCCCCTCAACATCGGGCGGCGGCAGCGAACAGTGCGCAATTTCTTCGGCAGCCGCATTTTTATAAATCACCCGCCCGTTTTCCCGCACAAACGTCCGGACCAAATCACCGCCATTCATCAGCCGCTGTAACGGAACGAACCCGCTATCCAACGTGACGGCATCGACATAATTAAAAACAGCGGGGTCTTTCAGCCCGCGCAGTTCCGTGTTCACATACCCCCCGCCAAGCACAATTTTCACACCTGCGCAGGTGTGATTTATTTGCCGGGCAATCAGCAGCGCCCCGAAAAGACAGCCCGGAAACGGAACCGTAATCGCGACCATTTCCGGGCGGTATTTCGCCAAAACGGCATCGGTCAGCTCTTCGAGCCATGTTCGGAACAGGGAAGGCGCTCCATTTTCCAGTTCCGCCCGAATGGGTTCAAATGAAGACAGACTGGCGGCGAGTTTTTCGGCATAGCGGGAAAAGCCGAAATGGGGGTCGATTTCGGACGCGACGTCGGCGATATCGTCCAAATAGAGGCTGGCGAGGTGGACGGCGCGGTCGTATTCATCCAACCCCCGGAAATTCCAGTTCAGCTGCTCCTCCATTGCGTAAGCCCGGGCCAGATGCTCCCCCTCCGGTAAATAGCCCCGTTTCGCCAGCTTTCCGGCCATGCGCGGATTCCGGCCCTGCAAAAATTCGACCACTTCATCGATGGTTTTCAAATAGGGTTCGGCGGATTCGGGCGGTAATTCCAATTCGCGGGTAATCGCCGAAATCCCCTCCTTTGAAAACAGGCGGAGCAGCAGTTCGAGCGACAAATCCGCCTGTACCGCGTTGTGCCCCTGCGATTTAAGCCAACCCGCCAAAAGCGGCGACGCGGAATACGGCGTATTCGGCTGTAGCAAAGGCGGGGTAATCAGCAGGATTTTCATTTATAAACGAATACCGGCTTAATTGTTTTTTTGCCACATAATTGGAAGCGAATAGCGCCCAATTTAGCGCAAAAACCGCAAATCAAACCACGGAATACCTAGCGCCGCATAGCCGCAACCAAACTTGAACCACGAATTAACACGAATGGACACTAATTTACTAACAGAAGAGCGCAAAGATCGCGAAGTTGTAACATCCCTTCTTAGCGTGCTTTGCGCCCTTCTGTTTGAAAAATCTTTCCGAAAATACAAGAAATCGGCGGATAGTAGTACGGATAACACGGATGACACGGAAACTTGAAACTCCTGTTCCGTGTGTTCAGTGTATTCCGTGGTATCCCCAAAAAGGCGGTTCGGGCATCTGCAATCGTTAAATGATTGCACCGAAAAGGGCGATTCGGCATAAATGGCGGACTTCACACGAATTGAGGGTAATTTCACCATGGCAAAACCAATTTATGCAAACTCCTACTCAAACCGCGGCGGCGGGCGGTGGAAGCGCGTTTTCGTCGTAATCGTGCTGCTTCACATCGTGGCTTTGGGGGTTTACTTCTATTTAACGAAAGGCAAAAAGGACGAAAAAACGGCAGCGCCCCTTCCCGCTCCGGCCCCGGCGGCGGGTCTTCCGGCGGCAGGCCTTCCGGCTCCCGCGCCTTCTGCGTCGCTCGATTTAGCTCCCGCCCCGGCCCCGATTGCCGCCGTTGCCGCCACCCCGCAATCCCGGGCCATTGTCTCCGACGCACAGGCGGCGATTGATGCCGGCCAGCTCGATCAGGCCAAAACGATGCTTGATCAGCTGGTTCAAAGCACCCCCGATCCGGACGCCGTCAAACTGCTCGGACAGGTCAATATGCAGCTGCTCAAATCGCCGCGCATGATGCCCGGGAAGGAGTATTACACCATCGCTTCCGGCGACTACCTCCAGAAAATCGCCAAAAAATACAACGTTACCGTTCCGCTGATTCAGGCGATGAACGGGATGGAAAACGACAATAGCCGGCTGGGCGCGCGGCTGCTCGTTTATAACGGCGATTTTTCCATCCGCGTTTCAAAAACCCGGAATACCCTCGATTTAATGGCCGGAGAAAAACTGTTCAAACGCTACGCCGTCGGCACCGGCAAATTCGGTAAAACACCCGCCGTTGAATTTAAAATTGTCGATAAAATCATCGAGCCCCCGTGGACCCGTTTTTCGGACGGAAAGCAGATCGAATACGGCGACCCCGAAAACGTGCTCGGAACCCGTTGGATGGCCATTAAATCCGACGAACACCCCGAAATCACCGGCTTCGGTATTCACGGAACGTGGGAGCGCGACAGCATCGGGAAACAGTCGAGCGCCGGCTGCATCCGTATGCTGAACGAAGACGTTGAAGAACTCTTCGATATCGTTCCCCGCCAAACCACCGTAATTATCACTGAATAATTTTTTTGGAGAGCCCTTTTATGAGCGCACAATTCAGCCTTCCCTTTGAAAGCCCCATCGCGGCACTTGAAGATAAACTGCAGGAACTCGAAGCCTTCAGCCAGGAGCAGGACATCGACGTTTCGCACGAAATCAAAAACATGAAACAGAAGATCGAGCAGACCCGCCGCGATATTTATGAAAACCTTTCCGCGTGGCAGAAAGTACAGGTCGCCCGCCATCCGGACCGCCCGTACACCCTCGATTACATCAAAGCCATGACCACCGATTTCATCGAAATCCACGGCGACCGTATTCACCGCGACGACCGCGCCATTATCGGCGGATTTGCCAAAATTGACGGGCAGAAAGTGATGATTATCGGCTCGCAGAAAGGCCGCGATACCAAATCAAACGTCGAAACCAATTTCGGCTGCGCCCACCCCGAAGGCTACCGCAAAGCCCTCCGCTTAATGAAACTGGCCGATAAATTCGGCGTACCGATCATTTCGCTGATCGACACCAAAGGCGCTTACGCCGGCCTCGAATCCGAAGAGCGCCATATCGCCGAGGCCATTGCCGTCAATCTGCGCGAAGCCTTCAACATTAAAGTGCCGATCATCTGCGTCATCATCGGCGAAGGCGGATCCGGCGGAGCGCTCGGCATCGGCATCGGAAACCGTATCCTCATCATGGAACACGCCTACTACTCCGTTATTTCCCCCGAAGGCTGCGCCGCCATTTTGTGGAAAGACCGCGCCTATTCCGATAAAGCCGCTGAAGCCCTCAAAATCACCGGAAAACACCTTTTAAAGCTCGGCCTCGCCGATGAAATTATTCCCGAACCGCTCGGCGGCGCGCACGTCAATCACGCCGCCGCCGCGGAAAACGTAAAAGCGGCCCTTCAAAAACACCTCGCCGAACTCCTTAAAATGTCGCCCGAAGCCATCATGCAGGATCGCTACAACAAATTCCGCGCAATGGGCGAATTTGAAGGCGAAGTGGAACACAGAATCCCGACACTCGATTCCATCGAAACCGCCGGAAAAGAAACAGCCGCCTCTTAACGAAACGGCCTTTAACGTAGACGCGACGCCCCCGTCGCGTTTTTTTGTGTCGCCCGCTTTTCCGGCGGGCAGCGGGTAGCCGCCAAGATGGCGGCAATCCTGCGCGTTGCGCTACTCCGCCTTGAGTTTTGCGATGGCCGCCGCCACAAAATCCTTAAACAGCGGATGCGGGTTTACCGGCTGCGACTTCAGCTCCGGGTGTGCCTGCGTGGCGACAAACCACGGGTGGTCTTTCAGCTCGATCATTTCCACCACGCCGATGTCCGGATTGCTTCCGGAAAGGAAAAGGCCGGCGGATTCGAGCTTATCGCGATAGTTGTTATTCACTTCGTAGCGGTGTCGGTGGCGTTCGGAAATACGCTTTTCGCCGTACGCTTCCAGCGCCTTTGAACCGTCCTCCAGTTCGCAGGTATAGGCGCCGAGCCGCATCGTCCCGCCCTTTTCAACCACGTCCGTCTGTTCTTCCATCAGGCAGACCACCGGATGTTCGGTTTTCATGCCGCGCTCTTCGTCAAATTCCGTGGTATGCGCGCCTTTCAGCCCGCACACATTCCGGGCAAATTCAATCACGGCGCATTGCAGTCCAAGGCAGATTCCGAGGAACGGAATCTTGTTTTCGCGCGCATATTGCGCCGCCCGGATTTTCCCCTCCATTCCGCGCGAACCGAATCCGCCCGGAATCAAAATTCCGTCGACCGTTTTCAATACCGCCGGATTTTCTTCAATGTCTTCGGCCGCAATTTTCACCGCTTCCACTTCATATCCGGAAGCATATCCGCCGTGATACAGCGCTTCGTAAATGGATTTATAGGCATCCTGCAGTTCGGAATATTTTCCAACGACCCCGATCCGCACTTTGCCTTTGGGGTGCCGGATGGTTTCGATCAGCTTTTCCCAGTCGGTCAGCGGTTTGGCCGGTTTGGCAATCCGGAAGCGGTTGAGAATAATTTCATCCAACCCGGCGCGGGACAGCACCAGCGGGATTTCATAAATCGAGGTTTCGACGTCTTTTTCAACAATCACGCAGTCTTTCGGCACATTGCAGAACAGGGAGAGTTTGTTGAGATGTTCGCGTTCCAGATCCACCTCCGTGCGGCAGACGAGCACATCCGGCATAATTCCGATTTCGCGCAGTTTCGCGACGCTCTGCTGGGTCGGCTTCGTTTTAACCTCTTTTGCGGCGGCGATAAACGGAACATAGGTCAGGTGGATAAAGATGGAATTATCGCGGCCCACTTCCAGCGCCAGCTGACGCAGCGCTTCGAGGAAAATCAGCCCCTCAATATCGCCGACCGTTCCGCCGAGTTCGACCACAATAATATCGGGATCGTCCGCTTCCAGCGCTTTAATGCGCTCAATAATTTCATTCGAAATATGCGGGATCATTTGGATCGTACCGCCGAGATAATCGCCCCGGCGTTCTTTATGCAGCACATCCCAGTAAATGCTTCCGGCGGTGATGTTGCTTTTCTGCGAAGTCGGTTCGCCGGTGTAGCGCTCATAATGCCCCAGATCGAGGTCGGTTTCCGCGCCGTCGTCGGTCACATACACTTCACCGTGCTGGTACGGACTCATTGTGCCGGGATCGACGTTCAGATAGGGATCCATTTTGAGCATCCGGATGCTCAAACCCCGGTTAATCAGCAAACGGCCGACGGATGCCGCCGTTATGCCTTTGCCCAAAGAAGAAACCACGCCGCCGGTGATAAAAAGGTATTTCGCCATTAAAATTCGCCCTATATTTAGAGTGCTTGAGAGTTCAAAAAATACGGGAACGGAGATTATCCCGAGGCCCCATCCGCCCCCAAGCCTAAAATCCAACAATCGGAAAAAAAAACTGATCTCCGCGTTCTTTTTTAAATTCCCCCTCCCCCGCGCCCCCACCCCCTTAGCGGCGGTTTCATTTTCCGCCTCATTGGCTTTTCGGGCTGAACCTGTATACTGCGCGAATATGAACCGGAATTTCCAACTTGCCGCTGATTTTGAACCGACCGGCGATCAGCCGGAAGCGATTGAGCTGCTGTGCGCCGGATTGAAAAAGGGGCGGAAATTCCAGACGCTCGAAGGGGTGACCGGTTCGGGAAAGACGTTCACGATTGCGAACACGATTGCGCGCCACGGCCGACCGGCCCTTGTTTTGTCGCACAACAAAACGCTGGCGGCCCAGCTGTATGCCGAGTTGAAGGCCTTTTTCCCGAACAATGCGGTGGAATATTTTGTTTCCTATTATGACTACTACCAACCCGAAGCCTACATTCCGCAGACCGACACCTTTATTGAAAAGGACTCGTCAATTAACGAGGAGATCGAACGCTTGCGGCTGGCGGCGACCGACGCCCTGCTGAACCGCGAAGATGTGATTATTGTAGCGTCGATTTCGTGCATCTACGGGTTGGGTTCGCCGGAGGATTACAAGCAGATGGTGGTCAGCGCGAATATCGGCGAATCGGCGAACCGCGATGCCATTCTGAAAAAACTGGTCGATATTCAATATGAGCGCAATGACTACGAACCGGGGCCGGGTAAATTCCGGGTGCGCGGCGATACGCTCGATATTTTTCCGTCGTACGCCAAAGATTACGGCATCCGCCTCGAATTTTGGGGCGATGAAATCGAAGCCATTAAAAAGGTCGATCCGCTCACCGGCGAAACGCTCGAAACCTACGAACATATGATGATTTCCCCGGCGAAACACTTCGTGATGCCGCAGACCAAAATTGACGCTGCGCTCGTCGCCATTCGGCAGGAGATGGAGATGCAGGTCGGCGAGTTCGAAAAACAGAACCGGCTGATTGAAGCGCAGCGCATCAAAATGCGTACGGAATATGACCTGGAAATGCTGAAGGAGATCGGCTTTTGCGGCGGTATCGAAAACTATTCCCGCCATCTCGCCGGTCGCGAAGCCGGGCAAAGACCGGAATGTCTGCTCGACTATTTTCCGGGAAAATTTCTGACGATTATCGATGAATCGCACGTCACCCTGCCGCAGGTGCGCGGCATGTATAACGGCGACCAGGCCCGCAAACGCACCCTGGTCGAACACGGTTTCCGCCTGCCTTCCGCGCTCGATAACCGCCCGATGAATTTTGACGAATTTATGGAGGTCACCCACGAAATGATCTTCCTTTCGGCGACGCCCGGGCCGTACGAAATTGAACACGGCGGTATTCCCGTTGAGCAGATAATCCGCCCGACCGGCATCGTCGATCCGCCCGTTGAACTCCGCCCGCTGAAAAACCAGATCGATGACCTGATGGAGGAGATCCGCCTCCGCGCCGAACGCGGCGAACGTACGCTGGTTACAACACTGACCAAACGCACCGCCGAAGATTTAACCGAATACCTCGAAAAGACCGGGCTGAAAGTTCAATACCTGCATTCCGACATCGATGCGCTCGAACGGGTCGATATTCTGCGCGAACTGCGCGCCGGTAAATTTGACTGCCTCATCGGAATCAACCTGCTGCGCGAAGGGCTCGATTTGCCGGAGGTTTCACTGGTCGCCATTTTGGACGCCGACAAAGAGGGCTTTCTGCGCTCCGAAACTTCACTGATCCAGACGGCCGGCCGCGCCGCCCGGCATATCGACGGATTGGTCATTATGTACGCGGAAAAAATCACCGACTCGATGCAGCGCATGCTGGATAAATGCGACCACCGCCGACAGAAACAGAAGGCCTACAACGAGGAACACGGCATTGTGCCGCAGGCCATTAAAAAGGAAATCGCCGAAAGCCTTAAAACCATTTATGAAACCGCCGAAGAAACGGTCGAAATGGCGGTTGCCGAAAGCGGGGTGGAATATTCCGTCAGCGAAATCATTCATCAGCTCGAAGCGGAAATGCTCGAAGCCGCCGAATCGCTGGAGTTCGAACGCGCCGCCGTTTTGCGCGATAAAATTAAGGCGCTGAAAAAAGGATAGTTAAAACGTAGACGCGACGCCCCGTCGCGTCTACGTTTTTCACCCCCGCGTTGCGCGTTTAAGCAGCTCGCGTTCGCGGTGAGTTAACGCCCCCATCCCCTGCTTCCCGATTTTATCGAGAATAGCGTCGATTTCTTCCTTCGAAAGCTGCTCGGATTGCGGCGCGGTTTTCGGACGCGGGCGATACTGCGGTTGCGGCGGTTTTTTTTTGCCCCACCTGCTTTTCAGCTCAGCGACAACATGGGGGTGTTTCAGCTGATATGCATATCCGAACCCGGCGATACCGCCGATTAAATGGGCGGAATTTGCAACTCCGCCGATAATCGGATGGCCGAAGGTCTGATAGAGCTCCAGCAAAGCCAGCCCCAACACAACCACCCAGGCCCGCAGCGGAACAAACGGGAGGAAAATCAGGTAAACCCGCGCATTCGGATAGAATGCGCCGAATGCACCGAGAATCCCCATAATCGCACCCGATGCGCCGACGCAGGTTATCGGAACCAGCTGGTGCCCGACCTGCACATACGGTTCGGCCAGCAGCGACCAGCCGAGTCCGCCGAGAATACCGCTTAAATAATAGAGGATAAAAAAGCGGTACGAGCCCAACGTCCGCTCAACGGTCGGGCCGATAAAATAGAGCCCCAGCATATTCATCAAAAGATGCGACGGGCCGGCGTGGATAAACATGTAAGTGAAGAGCTGGCCGAACGACAGATTCCGCCACCAGTCCGCCGGCAGGGCAAACCAGCCCGAAAGCGGAATTTTGAACAGAAATTCGAGAAGAAAAACGGCGATATTCAAAATGAGCAGGAATTTAACGGAGGGCGTAATGCCCCGCATATTTCCCAGATTCTGCGGTTCGTTGTAGTGCATAAATTCCTTTCAAAAACGGGTTAAGTAGACCGAAACCGCGGGTAACGGTCAACCCTCGTACAAAACATAAGTTAAAGACCGTTTCGCCCCGAACCCGTTGAATAATGAGGCTTGCCCATTCGAGGATGCCCGATATGATGGCG
>QKFE01000355.1 GCA_003252225.1 Kiritimatiellales bacterium
AATGTTGGTGATGCCCGGCGTCTGCTGGATGTTGCGAATGGTTACGGCGTCTCCCGGCCCGAACCAGCGCATACCGGCCCGGACGCGTTCGCGGTTCCAGTTCTGGTTGAAAATTTCACTCATGTTTTGGTCCTTCCAAAGTCAATTCGCGGCGATATTATTCGGCTTTCGCGTTATTTCAGTAAATTGAGTCCTGTTTGAGGCGGTTGATAAAACGGCGGGAATATCGGAGGAAGGCCGTTAAAAAGCAACTATTTTTCTTGTCAAAAAGTAGATAAAAGCGTTTTCTCAAACCATTGAGGAAGTTTTTTTAGGGACTGATTTGCAGGTTGCTTTCTGCGACGGGAAGACCTGTTAATAACCTGTTGATTGTGGCTAAACCGCTGGAGGAGAAAAATATGACGGACTCAACACCGAAAAAATACGCTTTGCTGGTTCCGACCAGTATGGGAACCCGGCTGACGCCGGTCGATTCGCAGCCTTTTCACTGTAGCGACACCTTCAAAATGCAGGTGACCAGCGCGGAAAGCAACGTCGCCAGCATCTCCTCCTATTTGGGACTCCCGGTAAAAGTTTTAACCGCCTTTGTCAAAGGTAGCCCGATTTCCCACCTCATAAAAGATAATCTCGGCAGCCGCCGGATGGATTTTGAAGGCCCCGAATTCGCGCAGGGCGGGCCGTGGGGATACCGCCACCAAATTAATATGGCCGATTCCGGCTGGGGCTCGCGCGGGCCGCGGGTTCATAACGACCGCGCCGGGGAAGTCGGCCGCGAACTGTGCGTCGATGATTTTGACCTCGACCGTATTTTTAAGGAGGAAGGCGCCCGGATTGTGCACCTGTCCGGCCTGATTGCGGCCCTTTCGCCGAAAACCAGCCGGTTCTGTCTCGATATCGCCCGGATCGCCAAAGAAAACGGCTCCCTTATTTCGTTCGATCTTAACTATCGCGCCAGTTTCTGGAAAGGGCGCGAAGCCGAACTTTCCGCCGCATTTGCCGAAATCGCGTCGCGCTCCGATATTCTGATCGGCAATGAAGAGGATTTTCAGCTCTGTTTGGGTATCGAAGGCCCCGAAGCGGGGGGAGAGGGATTGGATGCAAAAATCGACGGCTTTAAAGAGATGATCGGGCGGGTACAGGCGGCCTATCCGAACGCTAAATATTATGCCACCACCCTGCGTGAAGTGATTTCCGCCAACAGCCATATGTGGGGAGCGCTCGTCACCGATTCAACGGATTGGGAGGTGATTCTGCCGCGCGAAATCGGCGTGCTCGACCGGATCGGCGGCGGCGACGGATTTGTCGGCGGCCTGCTTTACGGTATTCTGAAAGGGTGGGATGTGCAGAAATGCGCCCGGTTCGGTTGGGCCAGCGGCGCGCTTGCGGCCACGATGCTCACCGACTATGCTCAACCCGCTGATGAAGATCAGCTTTGGAGTATCTGGGAAGGCAATGCGCGGGTGAAGAGGTAGGAACGGGTTTTGAATAGACAAGATTATGGAAGGACAGGATTGCTTAAGTGCTCATGGAAGGCGATTGGGAAAATAATCCTGTCATACCATGATTCTGTCTAAATATTTTGTTCCGGCTCTGCCGGGTTGGGATTAAGAGGAAGATTAGGATTAGGAGGATTTTGTGAAAGCAGATATCGGTTTAATTGGTTTGGCGGTGATGGGCGAAAACCTCGTCCTGAATATGGAAAGCAAAGGATTCACGGTGGCGGTGTTTAACCGCACGGTGGAAAAGGTCGATAAATTTGTGTCCGGCCGCGGCGCGGGGAAAAACTTTATCGGCTGCCACAGCATCGAAGAGCTGTGCGCAAGCCTCGAACGCCCGCGTAAAGTGATGATGCTCGTGAAAGCCGGACAGGCGGTTGACGATTTTATTGAACAGGTAATCCCTTATCTCGAACCGGGCGATATTATTATCGACGGCGGAAACAGCCATTTTCCCGATTCGATCCGCCGCACGAAGTATGTTGAAAGCAAGGGGCTGCTTTATATCGGAACCGGCGTTTCCGGCGGTGAAGAGGGGGCATTGAAAGGCCCCTCCATTATGCCCGGGGGTTCGGCCGCTGCGTGGGAAGCGGTTAAACCGATATTCCAGAAAATCTCCGCGCACACCGATGCCGGTGAACCGTGCTGCGAATGGGTCGGTTCCGACGGCGCAGGGCACTTTGTTAAAATGGTGCACAACGGAATTGAATACGGCGATATGCAGATGATCTGCGAAACCTATCAAATGATGAAAGAGGGTCTCGGCCTTTCCAACGAAGAGATGCACGAAGTGTTCAAAACGTGGAATGAAGGTGAACTCGATTCCTATCTGATCGAAATCACACGCGATATTCTCGGTTATAAAACCGACGAAGGCGAAGCGGTGATCGACGTAATTCTCGACACCGCCGGACAGAAAGGAACCGGGAAATGGACCGCTGTTACTGCGCTCGATTGCGGCCAGCCTTTAACTTTAATCGGCGAAGCGGTATTTGCCCGCTGTTTGTCTGCATTGAAAGACGAACGCGTTGCTGCCTCGAAGGTTTTGAGTGGATCGGGTGCAAAATTTGACGGTGATAAAGCCGCGATGATCGAAGATCTGAAGCAGGCGCTTTATGCCTCTAAAATTGTCTCCTATGCGCAGGGCTATCAACTGATGCGCGCGGCGGCGGAGGAATATAACTGGATACTGAATAACGGTGAAATCGCCCTGATGTGGCGCGGCGGCTGTATCATCCGGTCGGTCTTCCTCGGTAAAATTAAAGAAGCGTTCGATAAAAACCCCGAACTGGTGAATCTGCTGCTTGATCCCTTCTTTAAAAACGCGGTTGAAAACGCGCAGGCCGGTTGGCGTAGGGTCATTATCAAATCGGTCGAACTCGGAATTCCGATGCCCGCCATCGGCGCCGCGCTGGCTTATTACGACGGCTACCGCTCCGCCCGCCTTCCTGCCAATCTTTTGCAGGCGCAGCGCGACTATTTCGGTGCGCACACCTACGAACGGCTCGACAAACCGCGCGGCGAATTTTTCCACACCAACTGGACCGGCCGCGGCGGCGACACCTCCGCTTCAACGTACATTGTTTGATATCTCACGAAATCACTAAGGCACAGAGTTTTTGAGCTTCGTGTCTTTTTGGCTTAGAGAGCGACGCGAACGAGTGAGAGGAACATGATCAGTAAATTCGGCGAAAACATCTCCATTTCCCGCGATGAGTTGCGGGAGTTGGTTTTTCAGGCATTAACAAACGTAGACGCGACGCCCCCGTCGCGTTTGAAAAAGGTGCTCCTGCTTCCGCCCGACCACACCCGGTTGAATTCAATGGCCGGTCCGATCACCGAAATGCTGTATGAAAAACTGATGGCTGACGGAGTGCACGTTGATATTCTTCCAACGCTCGGCACACACAACCCGATGTCGGAAAAACAGCTTCGGATGATGTTCGGCGAAAAAATTCCGCCCGATGTTTTCAAGGTGCACGACTGGCGGAATGAAGTGATCCGTAAGGGTGAAATCGCGGGCGAAATGCTGGCAGAACTTTCGGGCGGGAAGGTCGATTATTCCGTCGGCGTCGAAGTGAACAAAATGCTGTTCGATGAATACGACCGGATTTTTTCCATCGGGCAGGTGGTGCCGCACGAAGTGGTCGGAATGGCCAACTACACCAAAAATATCGTGGTCGGCGCGGGCGGTTCCGACATTATAAATAAGTCGCATTTTCTCGGTGCGGTTTCGGGCATTGAAACTATTCTGGGGCAGACCGATTCGCCGGTTCGCCGCCTTTTCAATCATGCCGTGGACACCTATCTATCCGAGCTGCCGATCACCTACCTGTTGACGGTGATGGAGCAGGATTATGATTCCGGCAAAATGAACATGCGCGGGTTTTATGCCGGTGACAATGTCGCTGTATTTGAAGAGGCCTGCAAACTGGCGCGGAAGGTAAACATCACCCTGTTGGATCGCGAGCCGAAAAAAGTCGTTGTATTTCTCGATCCGCACGAATTCCAAAGCACCTGGCTGGGCAATAAATCGGTGTATCGAACGCGAATGGCGATTGCCGACGACGGCGAACTGATTGTGCTGGCCCCGGCATTGAAGGAGTTCGGCGAAGACCCGACGATTGATAAACTGATCCGCAAATTCGGCTACTGCGGAACACCGGCAACATTGAAGGCCGTCGAAGAGGATGAAGAACTGCGTTCCAATCTCGGCGCGGCGGCGCACCTGATTCACGGCTCATCGGAAGGGCGGTTTAAAATCACTTACTGCCCCGGCGAGAATCTTTCACTCGACGAGGTTCGTTCGATCGGTTTCGAGGCGGTTGCTTACGGTGAAATGGCCGCGCGTTATAACCCCGAAACGCTGAAAGACGGTTGGAATAAAATGCCGGACGGCGAAGAGATTTTTTATATCAGCAATCCCGCGCTCGGCCTTTGGGCCTATAAGGAAAAGTTTAAGGACTAGATCATGAAAAAATTTATGGATGAAAATTTTCTGCTGCAGACCGAAACGGCGCAGAAACTCTATCACGGACACGCGGCGGAAATGCCGATTTATGATTATCACTGCCATCTGCCGCCGCACGAAATCGCCGGAGATAAGCAGTATGAAAATATCGCCGAATGCTGGCTGGGCGGCGATCACTATAAATGGCGCGCCATGCGCACAAACGGTGTGCCTGAAAAATACTGCACCGGCGATGCCGGCTGGCGGGATAAGTTTCAGAAATGGGCGGAGACGATGCCGCACTGTTTGCGCAACCCGCTTTATCACTGGACGCATCTGGAACTGAAGGGCTATTTCGGAATTGATAAAGTGCTGGGGCCGGATACCGCGGATGAAATTTATGACGAGTGCACGGCGAAACTTCAGACCCCCGAATTTTCCGCGCGCAATCTGATGCGTAAAATGAACGTGAAACTGGTCTGCACCACCGACGATCCGGTCGATTCGCTGGAATATCACAAGGCGGTTGCGGCTGACGGGTTTGAAGTAAAAGTGCTGCCGACGTTACGGCCCGATAAAGCGGCAAACTTAATCAACCCTGCTGCTTATATATCCTACATTGAGTCGCTGTCCGCTGTTTCCGAAACCGAGATCCGCGGGTTCGAATCGCTGGTTGAAGCGATGGATAAACGCCATGCTTATTTCCATTCCGTCGGATGCCGGTTGTCGGATCACGGGATTGCTTTTATCCCCGCTGCGTCGGCTTCATCAAAAGAACTCGATACCATTTTTGATAGCGTGATGAGCGGACAAACCGTGACGCCGGAAGATGCGGATAAATTCCTTTCCGCCTTCCTTTATGAGATGGGTAAGTTGAATCATTCACGCGGCTGGGTGCAGCAGTTTCATGTCGGGGTTTTCCGGAATAACAATTCCCGGCTGTTTAAGTCGCTGGGGCCGGATACGGGATTCGACTCGATTGCTGATTACCGCCAGGGGCCGGGCATGATCCGTTTATTCGATCAGCTGGATTCAACCAACCAGTTGGCAAAAACAATCATCTACAACATCAACCCGTCCGACAATGAGCTCTTCGCCACACTGATCGGAAATTATCAGGACGGCAGCTGTCCGGGTAAAATGCAGTTTGGTTCCGGCTGGTGGTTTTTGGATCAGAAAGACGGAATGGAAAAGCAGATGAACGCGCTTTCCCTGCTTGGTTTGCTGAGCCGCTTTGTCGGGATGCTGACCGATTCGCGCAGTTTCCTTTCCTATCCGCGCCACGAATATTTCCGCCGCATTCTCTGCAACCTGCTGGGTAACGATGTTGAAAACGGGGAGATCCCGGCGGATATGGAACTGCTCGGGCAGATGGTTGAAAATATCTGTTTCAACAATGCGGCAGCCTATTTCGGCGTTGAGCTCTAAGCGGGTTAAAGATGCCGGATGGCCTTTATCTGCGGGTATCCTTTGTTGCATCCGATATGCCGCTTCGGTAAATAGGGGACGTGCAAAAACAAAGTCTATTTAGAATAAGGCCGGGCATTCAGCCCCGGGGTTCCTTCGTGCTTTCCATGGTTGCGGTTTCCGTACAGACGGCTTCCGCCGCTGTTTCAAATCCGCCGCCCGTTCAGCTTCTGTTCCCGCTGATTGCAGTGCTCGTTTTGCTGCTGCTTATCATCGCAGCGCTTTCTGTGAAGCTGGTGAGCAAAGCTTCGGCGCCCGCGAAAACGGCAGCTGAAGGCGAGCTGGATATTCAAACCCTGACCGAGCGGTATCATGAAGTGATCCGTCAGCAGGAGATCTACTATCCGATTGCGTACCGGTTTGAGCGCGAACTCGGACGTGGACATCAGGGCATTGTTTTTCTGGCGCAGCGGCAGGGCGCCCGGGGATGTTTAACAAAGCACGCTATTAAACTGCACGATCCTTCCATTTACCCGAGTACGGAAAAATACTGGTCGGACATGGGACGGATTGCCTCCCAGATCAGCCGACTTCAGCATGTCAGCAGCCCGCAATTAGTTTCGCGCGACAGTTATGAAGAGGTGAACGGCGTCGGCTATACGCAGATGGAAGTGGTTGACGGAATCGACCTGAGTTATCTGCTCTACGGCGACCATTTCGCGCAGGTTGAACCGGTAAGTTCGCCCGAAGAATGGAGCCATTTTACGGACGTGATTTTCCAAATGCAGGGCGGGCACCGCAGTATTCAGCCGGGGATTACGCTGTTTATTATGCGGCAGGTTTTGCGCGGGCTTGAGGCCCTGCATAATGTCGGGTTTCTGCACAGCGACATTAAACCTTCCAACATCATGATCGACCAGCTGGGTATCGTGAAAGTGATCGATTACGGCCGCGCCGTACGCACGGATGACCGCAATACGTTCCTGCAGGGAACCCCGCGTTATATGGCGCCGGAACTTCATCGCCGCGAAGGGGCCAGTATTGCTTCCGATATTTACAGCGTGGGCATGGTCGGGCTGGAACTGCTCACCGGGCGACGTATTCTTTACGGCCAGTCGATGGATGAAGAGGCCCTGCTGGAATACAAACAGGAATTGCCCCGAAAGCTGCCGGAACTTTTGCCGGAAGGCGTCCGCGAAAACGAAGAACTGGTGGCCATGCTGCAGAAGTTTCTCGATCCGGAACCCTCGAAACGCTACAGCTCCGCCGCCGATGCGGAGTCCGGCCCCGAAGGGCTCGTGCTGATTCACAAGCAACTGACCGTGATGGGCATTGATACGGAATACGACCGCGAACTCGCCGGTTACATCAATAAAATCGGCTCATTCACCCCGACCAACGAAGGTGCGGTTGAAGAGCTGATCGGCTGAGCAGCGACACCGTCTGCCGGACGCTCTGCGAAATCCTCTATCTGAATGAGCGCGGGGAAATGCCGAAGGCCTTGCGGATGCACTTGTTGAAATATTGCAGGTCGGTAAAGCCGCAGTCGATCGCGATGGATTTAACCGGTTGGTCGGTTTCGGTCAGCAGATGCTGCGCCTTCGCCATCCGCCGCTGCTGGATATATTCCGTGACCGTGCAGTCGAGCTGATCCTTGAAGAGCCGGATCAAATAGGGATGGGAAACGCCGGAAAGCGCAACCAGTTCTTCCACGCGGAGCCGACTGCTTAAATGCAGCTCAATATACCGGATGCTGTTTTCCAGCGCGGGATGCAGCGTATTTTCCTTTCGGCCGGTGTTCCGCCACATCTGCTCGGCGTCAAGCAGCATACCCCAAAGCTTCACATCGGCGGCCAGCCGGTTGGTTGCGTGCAAATGCAGGACTTCGTGAAACGCCTCCGAAATTTTCGGATAAAACGCGCCGGACGGCATAAGGGGGGGGAGGGCGCGGGAGGGGGGCGATTCAGCCTTCACATAAAAATGGCAGGCCAGATGAACGCCGGTTCCATAAACCGCATACGTCACCGTTTTGCCCGGCGGAATAAACCCGATATCGCCCGGATGCACATCCAGACACCCCTCTTCCATCGTCAGCGTACCCTTGAAATCGTAGAGATGCACACACCACAGATTCGGAAGGCAATAGGTCTTGTTATTGTGCTCCTCCGAAATCCCCGTGCCGATATAATGGCAATTGGGCTTTTCCTCCAGATTGATACGCCAGAAAAAATTTTCCATATGAGTTTATATATATACCACTTCAATCTGCCTATGCAGCTTTATTTTTGGATCTATTATCCATATAAATATCTATCACTAAAAATATATTACCAGCTGCCAATGGGAGAAGTTTATGAGTATGACGTCGAAAGAGCGGGTACGCGCCGCATTTGAACACAAAACGCCGGATCGGGTGCCCTGTTTTTTGAAGGGCGTCGATGTGGCGTATACCAAGCTGATGAAGCATTTCGGGGTGAATTCGTATGAAGCCGTTCACGACAAAATGGAGATCGATGTCTGGTCGGTATGGGCCCCTTATATCGGCCCGGAACTCCCGGTATATAGAACCGCAGACGGGCACGATGAATTCACCCATGAATTCGGTTACCGTTATGTGATGCACTGGAACGGCGCGGAATACAATGCCCACACCACGCACTATCCGCTGAACGAAACGGAAACCATCGAAGCGCTGGATGCCTGGAACTGGCCGAATCCGGATCATTTTGATTATGAGGCTGTGGCGCGCGAATGCGAAAAGCAGGAAAACCGCGCGCTACGGATTGGCTGGCCGGGCGTGTATCAGTTTGTGACCAATCTGGTGGATGCCGAGAAGCTTTACGTCGACATGGCGTGTGAGCCGGAATATGCGCAGCACCTCTTTGATAAAATGGTCGATTTTGAGCTCGAATACTATGGCCGCATGTTTGACGCCGCGCAGGGCCGCATCGATATTCTCTGCGTCTGCGATGACTACGGAACGCAGAACGGGATGCTGTTCAGCAATGAGATGTGGAAACAGTTTTTCGACCGCAATACCCGCCGACTGGTTGACCTCGCACACAAACACGGCGCATTTTATCTACAGCATTCCTGCGGCGCGGTTCGCCCGATTATTCAAAATCTGATCGATTGCGGTGTGGATGGATTAGACCCGATTCAGAAGGTTTCGGGAATGGAGCCGGAAGGGTTGAAGGCCGATTTCGGCGATAAGCTCTGTTTTCACGGCGGCATCGATACGCAGCACCTGCTTCCGCACGGAAAGCCGGAAGAGGTTACGGCGGAAGCGAAACGCTTCATTGAAACGCTGAATCAAAACGGCGGGTATATTCTCGGCCCCAGTCAGGATTTTGAAGGCGATGTTCCGGTCGAAAACATTATCGCCCTATACGATGCGCGAGAGATTTAACCTGATTTGTATCTGGCAGGCGACCGGCATTCTCTCTGGTTTCGCCCCGGATCAAGGGGGGATGGAGCGTTGGGAAAGCCGCGGACGGGTGGGGGTGATCCGGTTGCCGTCCTTATCAAAATGGTTGTGCGGGTGGAGTTCATCCAGTTTGGCGCGGATGTCGAATAGATATTCGGGTTTGGACTGGTATTGGATGACTTCGCCGCGGGAATCGGTCACCGTGACAAGATAGTTTCCGCTGTAGCGAACGCCGCGGATCGGTCGGTCTCCCGGCTTGATGGAATAAGCGCGGGTTTTAACAGTTTCGCCCGTGAACTCGAACGTCCGATCCGGTTGAACGGCGGGGTTGAATGTATCCTCCGATTTGCTGAGCAGAACCGTATTGTTTCCGTCGGTCTCTTTTCCGACGGCGTAGTATTTCACCGTCAGCGGATAATCATAGATACCGGCGGATTTCTGTTTCAGCCGAACCCCGAACGTATTATCGACATCCGGCTCATAAACGACCGCGTCCCAGTAGGGCGTAACAACGAGCGGCTGGAGCTTTTTGGTGATGGCGATGAAATCAATGTTGAAATCCGGCGGCTGGGATAAGCGGATAAAATCCAGATCGCCCGCGGAAAGATCGGCCAGCGGAACTTTGACAGTCTTGCGGCCGACTTTGAATATCGCCTGATTGCCCATGGTCGCCGAATATTCGCCTTCAAAGGTGCGGCCGTCGACCTTTGTCCAGATATGCGGGGCATTTGGATTGACCGGTTCCGAAGCGGGCGTTTCCGGTTCAACGGATTCCGCCGTTTCGGTGCGGCCTGTTATTGAGTTCGGCATGTAGTCGCGGAATACCGGGCCGATATCCAGCTCGAAATCGCCTTCGTACATGCGGGCGATAATCTGATCCTTTAAATCCTGATCGAGCTCTTCCGTTTTGAATACCGGCAGACAGGGGCCGCCGCCCCACGGGTTTTTCGGATACTCTTTGCCCTCTTCTTCCACGCAGAGGATAAAGCTGTTCAGACCGCCCGACGGAACGGCGATGATTACCTCCATGTTCACCGGTTCGCCGCCCTTGAGTTCGATCCAGTCGCCGACGACGGAATAGTTTTTGTCGAGCGGGTATTTGCGGTTCAGCGCATGTGCGGTCGGTTGCCAGAGGGGAATGGTGTACTGATCTGAGGTTCCTTCCGGGTGGGCGACCACCAGCACAATTTCCGAGCCGACGCGGACAATCATCACATTATCGCCCTGCCCCCAGAAGCGGAATTTGATGTCTTCCGGGTAAACCAGTTCCCCTTTGTAGTGTGCAAACCATCCATAGCCGGGAACCTCTTTTTCGCCGAAAGCTTCCGGCGCCATTGCGGCGGGCATGGTCGGGAAGGCGAAGGTTGTGGCGTAGAGTTTTCGGGGGGAGCGGTAATATTTGTTCAGCACGGAGGGTTTCCAGTCGCGCTGTACAAAGTTGACGATTGCGGCACAGGTTTCGTCGTCGCTGATTCCAGGATTATTGCTGCCGTTGCGAAATCGCTTTGTGTCATAGAACGTTCCCACAAAATCATTGCCGATACTTTGCGATGAACCGAAGATCTCCAGATCGCTCAGATCCGGTATCATATCAAAGCCGCCGACGTCCCCGCCGAGGCCGCTTCCGAGCCCCGACATTTCCGGTAGCCGGATATCCGGCATATTCGTCTTTTTCACCTTGGTCACGATCCGCTGGGTGGATTTCGGCTTTGCGGTTTTCTTCACCTTGACCTTCGGTTTTTTGAGCTTCATCTTCGGTCGGTCAACGGGTTTCGGCGGTTCAAATTTTTTTTCCTCTTTCTGTACCACCGTAAAAACAACCAGCAGACCCGCCAAAAGGAAAGCGGCGGCATGAACAATCAGACTGATTATAAAGCCGCTTGGCGCGCCCTTCGAAACGCCCTGCGTTTTTGAATATTTTTTCATCATCATCTCTCCATCAAACACAGCTATGTCGCCACATGCCGGTTCGGTATTGTTTATATCCTAAAACGGCATTTTATGGAAACGGTAACATTTTGAAATGGTGGTATACATTTTAACCAAAGTCATCCTGTTTTTACCTACCTTTGGTAGGGGGTGCTCAGGGCATTCTGCCGCATGAGCGTGCGTTGAGGCGGGTTGATGGAGTTATAGGCTGGATGTGCAGAATTTATCCGGATGAGTTTAAATTTGTACCATCAAATTTTTGAAATAGATCGTTTTTAAGGGGCAAAAAAACATCTCCATGAGAATTTTTAATAAAAATACCACAAATAAGGATTTCCGTACCGGAAATTGGATCCGGCCGGAGACGATGTGTGTGAAAAATGAGAAATCTAACATCGAGCGGCGGCAT
>QKFE01000051.1 GCA_003252225.1 Kiritimatiellales bacterium
AGAGTCGGACGGACTGGTCGTGGGGAACCAACTTTGAATCGGTACACGGTGTTTTTGTGACGAACCCGAAAGTGTATTACGATGCAGGGATTCATGAAATCTGGATTGCCGGCCGTTCGCGCGGGCATTCGATTGACCGCTTTGTGCTTTATCACAGCACCGCAAACGGAACGACTGCACAGACCAATCCGGAATCGGAACGGGCTGCCGATTCAATCGTCTATATCGCCACAAACGACTTCCCGAGCATTACCGGCGGCGAGGTTCCGTATTACAAAGATACCGGAAACAATGCGCTGGCGATTAATGCGGCGAATACAAGCTACCGCGATAAATGGGCCCGTGCGGAACTTACCTTTGACGGTTCAGCCGGAACGTATGATGTGACCCTGACTTCGCTCAAAGAGCTGGACGGAGAATGTTCTTATCGTCTGCTGATTAACGGCACACAGATCGGGGAAGTGCAGAATGATGAGACAACGGTTGATTATCAGGAACAGAATCATGTGTTCCGGAATGTGAATATACCGGCCGGCGCAACCATTGCAGTGGAGTCGATCACCGATTCCAACGGAAAAGTTCCCGAGGGCGATGCGTATGCCTGGGCACGCGGTCGCTGGCGGCAGATTGAGCTGACTCCGAATACAACCGGAACCGGATTGAGCGTTGATGCCGGTGCGGATCAGACCCTCTATTTTCCGCCGGTATCCGCAACCCTCACCGGCTCCGCTTCTGATGACGGAAGCGTGGTTTCCACGGTTTGGTTGCAGGTTTCCGGGCCGAATGCGGCAACACTGGCCGGAACGAATACGCTGACATTAACCGCGTCCAATCTCATCGAAGGTGAATATGTTTTCCGGCTGACTGCCACCGACAACGAAGCCCATTCGCTGAGTGATACGGTTACCGTTACGATTGAAAATGAGCCGCCGATTATTCCGGCCACCGTTCTTTGGGCGGAAGATTTCGAAGGCGCGGCACTGGGTGCTTCTGCAACCAATAATTCAACCCTGTCGGGCACCACGGTGCAGTGCGCGAATAACCTCGGAATTGAAGTGGTTGCCGCGCCGGCCGGTTTCACAACGGCGTCGGGGCAGGCCGCACTGATTTCGTCTGGGCCGAATGCGTATGCCGCGCTGCGTACCATCACAACGGTTGATTTGAGTGCGTACTATTTCCGGGCGGGCGACAATTATTCGCTCGCGTTTGACCTGTATCTTCCGGCAACCGTCGCGGCTCCCGTGGCGGGCGTTAATTTCCGATGGAAAGATGCGGCGAATACCGGCAACGGCCCGACGGAAACATCGGAGGAACAGTCCGCCGCCGGAGTTTATCGGGTTGAATACACCGGCACGTTCCCGGTCGATACCGGCAGCGGCGATTTCTTCCCGACCGAAGTCCGCCCCTTTATCTGGTTCGATCAGGATGGGGCGGCGCTCAGCGAATTCGCCTATATCGACAATCTGGAATTCAAAATCTGGGCTCCCAATTATGCGCCCGAATTTGACGAAGATCCGGTTGACGGCGGTACGGTGGCCGAAGGGCAATCCTACAGCGGCAATCTGGCTTCATTTGCATCGGATCCGAACGGCGACAGCCTGACCTTTGCCAAAACCGGCGGACCGGCCTGGCTGACGGTTGCAGCGGGCGGCGCAATGAGCGGTATTCCGGGCGCGGCGGATCGGGGAACCAATACCTTCACCGTTTCCGTGCAGGATACGGAAGGGGCAAGCGCTAGCGCAACGCTCACCATTTTTGTGGATGAGCCTCCGCCGCGGCTGCCTTTAACGGTGCTTTGGGAAGAGGATTTCAACGAAATTGCGGTTGGAACGGCTTCCGGCAATAACCAGACGCTGGCGGGAACGGATGTTCAGACGGCGAATATGCTGAGCGGCGAAGTGGTTGCGGCTCCGGCCGGTTTCACCAATGCGTCCGGAAATGTGTTTATGATCAGCACCGGCAGCAACAGTTATTCCGCCATCCGCACGCCGTCGGAAATCGACCTTTCCGGTTATCCCATTCAGGAAGGTGACACCTTTAAGCTGTCATTCGACCTCTATATTCCGGCGACGCTGCCGTATGCGGTCGGCGGGGTGAACTACCGCTGGAAAGATGCGGTGAATACCGGTAACGGCCCGACGGATTCGACTTATGAAACACTGGCCGCCGGGGTGCATCATATTGAATATATCGGGACGTTCCCGGTCGATGCCGGAGCCGGTGATTTTATTCCCGCAAATGTCCGCCCGTTTATCTGGTTCGACCAAAACGGCGCGGCCGCCGATGATTATGTCTATTTCGATAACCTGCACTTTGAAATCATGGGTGCCGTGGAGGCGGTCGGGTTCAGTAAATTTGAAGAGGATTACGGTCTGCTTCTCGGAAAAACAGGCGATGACGACGGCGACGGGATTGCCAACCTGATTGAATATGCAATCGGCGGCGACCCCACCAACAGCGCGGTAACCGGCTATATGCCGAACCTTGAAATCCGACCGGACGGAAATGCCTATTTCTCAATGGCCGAGATGGTTGACCGCTCAAACCGCGGTATCCGTTATGAAGTACAGGCCTGCACCAATCTGGTGGAAGGCGGCTGGTTCACGCTCTTCGAAAATGCGCAGTTCACCAACAGTATTGACGGAACTGTTGAATTCGAGGAAGTGCAGCATCGCTTCTGGGCGGGCAGCGGTTCGCCCGATGCGAAGTATGTCCGTTTGATCATTGCCGAGGAATAAACTTCGGTTGATTCATCGAAAAGGTGGTCCATTTCGGGCCTCCTTTTTTTAACCCTTGAAATAGAAATGAACCACGGATGAACGCGGACAAACACGGATGTTTCAACAAGATAGAGAAAAAGCGGGAAGCACCCATGAAGTGAGCGGAATAATTACCGTATTCCCTTGGTTATCCGTGTCCGTCCGTGTTTATCTGCGGTTCCATTCTCGAATCTAGTACAATGTATTTCTTAATACTTCGCATTAAATGAGGAGTGTGCCATAATGCTTCCAATTAACAGGAGGCAAAATGGCACCACGATACAAAGTTACATTGACGACAGAAGAACGAACGGAACTGGAGGAGTTGTCGAGCAAG
>QKFE01000091.1 GCA_003252225.1 Kiritimatiellales bacterium
GATCTGAACTGAGATATTCTTCAACTGTAATAAGATTTTCAATCGGATAATAGGGAGTCCAGTCCTCCCGGCGATCCACTACAATAAACTGTTTCGACATAGTTTTATATTAACTCCTTCCGCATGACGAACGCATGCGCACCATCTTCATAATACCCGTTCAGCACATGCGTGGATGCAAACCCGAACCGCTCATAAAGCCGGATTGCCGGGATATTGTCCATTCGCACCTCCAGCCGCAACCGGTCGCAGCCGCGCAGCCGCGCCTCTTTTTCCGCCCGCTCCATCATACGCCGCCCAACGCCCAGTCCGCGCGCCGAAGCATCCACCGCCAGCGAATAAATCCGGGCCGAGCGAGTGCCCGCGCGGAAAAGAATCACAGCGCTGCCGACCACGGCTCCCCGATGGTACGCACCAAGGCAGCTGACACTGGCCGAGCGGAGCAGATTCCTCAGATTCCTGCGACTGCTCCGATCCGTTTCGAAACACGCTTCTTCCAATGCCAGAAGATCGTCGATGCGGTTTTCACCGATTCGGCGGATATGCACATTGGAATAAAACAGCGTATTCATGAACCCCTTTTAAAGTTGATCAATCTTCGTGGCATATAACTGGAAACCGGTGATGTGTATATATAAATCATCGGGAGATTTTACCGGCCGGAAACACCGTAAAATTATGTCGATATGCGCCCCGCTTCCTGCTAGTTAAATCCGCATGAAAACACCGCCGACTCTTGTCAGGGAAATCCCGGTATGTTTCCCCGAAACCTATGAAACGTGCCGCTGCCGTTTTCTCGAAGCCGCCGGAAAAACAGCTCCGCCAACGCGCGTTTTCAGTTGTCCGCTCAATGACCGGCTCGCCACCGAGACCCTTTGGATCGGCCCCGATTCAGCCCGGAACGTACTCGTGCTGATTTCCGGAACACACGGCGTCGAAGGGCGTGTCGGCGCGGCAATCCAGCTGGATCTGCTCAACCGCCTTCCGTCACTGCCCGAAAATACCGCCCTGTTGCTGATTTTTGCGCTCAATCCCCACGGTTTCGAACACAACCGCCGTTGCGACGGCGACGGCATTGACCTCAACCGCAACTTTATCGACTTCTCCCGGCCGCTTCCCGCCAATCCCGGTTACGAGGAAATTGCCGAAGCCGTATATCTGCCCGAAGCCGAACGCGCCGAAAGCTTCGCCCGGTTCCGCGCCAAACACGGCGAACGCGCATTTGAAATCGCCGTAAGCGGCGGGCAGTATTCCGACCCCAGCGGCCCCTTCTTCGGCGGCTCTGCACCCGGACACGGAAACCGCGCAGCCGAACAAATCATCGCGCACTATTCCTTGCCGGGCCGGCGGCTGGCCGTTGTCGATATTCACTCCGGCCTCGGCCCATACGGCCACGGCGAACTCATCTGCGACCACGAACCCGGAACCGCCGGATTCCGACAGGCGATGCAGTGGTATGGCGCCGCCGTCACTGCGCCCGCCGAAGGAACGTCGAGCTCCGTCCGTAAAGAGGGATTGCTCGACTACCGCTGGCACCGGCTGATGAAAACCGAAGGCTGTTTCGTGACGCTCGAATTCGGAACCTATTCCATCGACCGCCTTTTCAATACGGTGCTCAACGACCACGCCGCGTGGAAAAACGGCGACTCCGATGCAACGCAGAAAAGCGCCGCCGCCATGCGCGAACACTTCTGCCCGGAAGACGCCAACTGGCGGGAACTCATTCTGATTAAAGGCCGACAGGTTATTCAACAGGCATTCAACGGATTAAACCATGACCGAACATAACATCACGCTCTCATCCGCCGGACTCGGACACCTCGACGCACTGGTTGCGCTCGAAGAAAAATGTTTCACCACCGACCGCATCAGCCGGCGAAGTATGCGCCGCTTCATCTCCAACGACCAAAGTATTTTCCTCGTTGCACTCGACGGGGCGAAAACCGTCGGCTACCTGCTGATTCTTTTTTACCGCGGCACCCGACTCGCCCGGCTTTATTCCATCGCCGTCGATCCGGAACAGCGCGGCAAAGGCATCGCGAAACGCATGATGCAAAAAGGTGAACAGGAAGCCGTCGAACGCGGCGCAATCCATTTCCGCCTTGAAGTCGGGCAGGTCAATAAAGCCGCGATTGACCTTTACCATTCGCTCGGTTTTCAGGATTTCGGCCTGTGGGGCGACTATTACGAAGACCACACCGACGCACTCCGAATGCAGAAACGCATTCGCTATCCCGACCATAATTCAGTTCATGTCGATATCCCCTGGATTCAACAGAACACCCCCTTCACCTGCGGCCCCGCCGCCCTGCTCATGGCAATGGCCGGAATCAACCCTTCATTCAAACCCGGCTTAAGCGAAGAGCTGCAAATCTGGCGAGAAACCACCACCATTTTCATGACCTCCGGACACGGCGGCTGCCATCCGCTCGGCCTTGCCCTTGCCGCCCGGCGGCGCGGATTCAAAGCCGAAGTATGGATCAATAAACGCGGCCCGCTTTTTGTCGAAGGGGTCCGCAGCGAAGAGAAGAAGAAAATCATCACAACCGTCCACGCCGACTTTTTGAAGCAGTCAAAAGAGGCAGGCATTGTGCTGAACAACCGGGCATTTGATCTGAAAACCCTGCGGGAAGCCTGCGACAGCGGCGCCGTTTCGATCGTGCTGATCAGCACGTACCGCCTCGACTGGAAAAAAGCACCCCACTGGGTTGTCGTCACCGGTTACGACGAACGCTGCTTTTATGTGCACGATCCCGACTACGACGAAAAGGACGACACGCCGCGCGATCTTCAGCATATTCCCATCGCCAATGAGGTTTTCGGCTCCATGGCCTCCTACGGTTCCACCCGCCTCCGCTGCGCCGTCATTCTGTCAAATCCCGGTTAGTCGGCATACGGATCTTTGCCGGGAACGTCCGGCCAGACGGCTAAAGGCAGGCCTAGCCCTTCGCGGGTTTGCCACCCTTTTTTGTCGCCGTTTTCTTCGCGTAAGATATAGGCATAAAATGCGCTGATTTCCGTATCGCCGCCGAGAAAACGGGTTTCAATTTTTGCATCGCCTTTTTTCAGCTGAACCCGGAACGTAATTTCC
>QKFE01000134.1 GCA_003252225.1 Kiritimatiellales bacterium
AACCCGGCTCAACCATGAAAGCCGGTGTGATTGCCGCCGCGCTGGATAATCATATTGTCAAAGAAGACGATATCTTCGACTGCGAAAACGGCTATTGGGTTTATGGCGGAAAAGCGCTGCGCGACAGCCACGGCGAAGGTGAAATTTCCGTCGCCGAAATCATCAAGGTTTCGAGTAATATCGGTACGGCGAAAATCGCCCTGCAAATGGGGAATGACCTCGTTTACGACAGTCTGCGTAAATTTCACTTCGGCAGTCGGCTGGGCGTCGGCATTCCCGGCGAAGAGGGCGGTATTTTTTATCCGCCGGATAAATGGTCGAAGATTTCAATTACCCGCATCGGAATGGGGCACGAAATCGGGGTGACCGCCATGCAGGTGCTTTCGATGATGAGTGCCATCGCGTTTAACGGCTATCAAATGAAGCCCTATTTGGTGAAAGCGGTCACTGCGCCGGACGGAACCGTGATTGAGGAAAACCGGCCGCAGGTAATCGGCCGTCCGATTTCACCGGAAACCTCGCGGCGGATGCGGACGCTTTTGGCCGCGGTGACCGAAGAGGGCGGAACCGGTACAAAGGCGCAGGTGGAGGGCTATTCCGTCGGCGGCAAAACCGGTACCGCGCAGAAGATTCGGCCCGCTTCCGAAGGCGGCGGATATTACTCCAAAAATTTCACCTCCTCTTTTGTCGGATTTCTTCCGGTTGACGACCCGGCGATCAGTATTATTGTGGTCGCCGATGATCCGGGCGAGTGGGATGAAAACGGGCGGAAAATCAAATACTACGGCGGCACGGTCTGCGGACCGGCCTTTAAAGAGATTGCTGAATTTGCGGTTCGCTATCTGCGCATCGCGCCCGACGGAAACAAGGTTTATGTGACGAGGCCCGAAGAATGAAACTGAGTGAACTGCTTGAGCACATTACAATGATCGGTGTGAAAGGCGACACCGCGATGGAAATCGGAGGGTTGGCCTACGATTCGCGGCAGGTGAAACCGGGCTGGCTTTTTGTCGCGATTCCGGGGGAAAAATTCGATGGCTCGGAATATATCGCGGATGCTGTTTCCCGCGGTGCCGTTGCGGTGGTTTCGGAAACCCCGGTCAGTTTGGGATCGCGCGTTGCGCACATTCAGGTTCCGCGCGCGCGGCGGGCACTGGCGGAAATTGCCGGGGCCTATTTCGGCGACCTTTCGCATCAGATGACGATTGTCGGGATCACCGGCACGAACGGCAAAACCACCACGGCGTATATGATCCGCGATATTCTGCGCGACGGCGGTTTTCTTCCCGGCCTTTTGGGTACGGTGGCATATGAAGTCGGCACCCGCACCATTCCGGCTTCGCGCACCACGCCGGAAGCGCCGGATATTCATGCGATGTTCCAGATGATGAAAGAGGCCGGCTGCGATGCGGCGGTAATGGAGGTTTCGTCGCACGCCATCGCGCTGCAGCGGGTGCACGGGATCGATTTCAATATCAGCGTGTTTACCAACCTGACGCAGGATCATCTCGATTTTCATAAGGACATGGACACCTATTTTAATGTGAAGGCCGAGTTTTTCCAGATGCTCGAAAAGCGGCACGAGCGGTCGGCGGTGATCAATATTGACGACCCGTGGGGGCGTAAAATGCTCACTGAACGGATGCTTCCGGCCAATGTGGTGACGTATGGGTTTAATGTCGATGCGGTGGTGTGCGCATCGAATATAGCGATGGATGTGCACGGGAGCCGGTTTGATGTTTCAACGCCGTGGGGCGACCGGCGGTTTTCGCTGAATCTGCTCGGCCGGTTTAATATTCACAATGCGCTCGCGGCGATTGCGGCGGGCGGGCTTTGCGGAATCAGTCTGGAATGTATGGCGATGTCGCTGGAGCGGCTGGCCTCTATTCCGGGCCGGCTCGAACGGATTCCGAACCGCAAAGGCAAGCAGGTGTTTGTCGATTATGCGCACACCGACGACGCGCTGAAAAATGTGCTGAAAACACTGCGCGAAATCTGCAAGGGGAAACTGGTGGTTGTGTTCGGATGCGGGGGGAACCGCGACCGGACGAAACGCCCGAAAATGGGCCGGGCGGCATCCGAGCTGGCCGACTATTCCATCGTCACTTCCGACAATCCGCGCGGCGAAAATCCCGGCGAGATTGTGGCTGATATTATTGAAGGCTTTGAAGGGCGGGGCCATTTTGAAGTGGTGCTCGACCGCCGCGATGCGATTGAAAAAGGGATTCATAAAATCGGGCGGAAAGACATTCTGCTGGTTGCCGGAAAAGGGCACGAAACCTATCAGGAAATTAAGGGCACCGTTATTCCGTTCGATGACCGCGAAATTATCCGGGAGATGATCCGCTGATGTGCGATTTCCGTCCAGGTGAATTAGCTCAGTGGGCCGGCCGTCTGTGGAAAAACGGTATGCCCGAGGGCGTGATTAAAGGGGTTTCAAAAGATACGCGAACCATTAAACCGGGCAATCTGTATATCGCCCTGCGCGGCGACCATTTTGACGGGCACGATTTTGTCGGCGAAGCGTTTGCCAAAGGCGCGGCGGCGGCACTGGTTGCGGACGATTTTCAGTGGAAGACTCATCCGGTGCTGTCGGTAACGGATACGGTTCGGGGCTTGCAGGATCTGGCGAAGGGGTATCGCAAAAAATGGATCGGCACCCCGGTCGGTGTTACCGGCAGCGTCGGCAAAACCACCGTGAAGGAAATGGTCGCCAGTGTGCTGGCGTCGGCGGGGCGGACGCATAAAACAGCGGGCAATTACAACAACCACATCGGCCTGCCGCTGACGATGCTTTCGATGCCGCATTCCTGCCGGTACGGCGTGTTTGAAATCGGGATGAATCACCCCGGTGAAATCGGCGCGCTGGCGGGGCTGCTGAAACCGCAGGTCGGAATTTTGACCGATATCTGCAACGCCCACCGCGAAAGCTTTGCTTCGTTGGAGGAAATTGCCCGCGAAAAAGCGAAACTGGCTGAACAGGTTCCGGCTTCCGGGCTGGTTCTTCTCGACCGCGATTCGGAATGGTTCGGGATGATACGCTCGAACTGCGCCGCACGGGTGATTACGGTTTCGCTGGGCGGCGATGCCGACTATTCCGGGCAGGCGAAACCGGGCGGTATTTTGTGCGTCGAAGGGTTTGATTATTTCATTCCGCTTCCGGGCGAACATATGCTGCGCAATGCGCTGCGGGCGATTGCGGTCGGGCGGGAATTGGAAATTGAACCGGAACAGATTGCGGCGGGTTTGCGGCAGTTTGAAGTGCCGCCGATGCGGTGGCAGGAGAGTGAAATCGGGGGTATTCGATTTATAAATGACGCCTACAACGCGAATCCGCTTTCCATGCGCGCAAATTTGCGTACCTTTTCCGCCCTTCCGGTTTCCGGGGCAAAATGGGCGGTAATCGGCGGAATGCGCGAACTCGGCGAAACAGCCGAAAAAGAACACCGCGAACTCGGTGAATTTGTCGATCAATTACCGCTCGACGGCGTGATCTGTGTCGGGACGCTGGCGGAAAATATCCGTTGCGGAAATATCGCCCAATTTTACCGCTGCGCCCGGGCGGAGGAAGCCGCCGCCGTTTTGCGGGCGAAAACAGGGGAGGGCGACGCGGTGCTGCTGAAAGCCTCGCGCGGCGAAAAACTGGAAGATGTAATTACTTTTTTTAAGGAGAACTAGAGGATGTTGTACTATTTGTCGCTGCTGGAAGAATATATGTCGGAACTGCGCCTGTTCCAATATATCACGTTCCGCACTCTCGGTGCGGCGGCGACGGCTTTTATTTTATCCCTCATTTTTGCGCCGGGTCTCATTAAACGCCTCCGTATCATCAATTTCGGCGAACAGAAAGAAGACGAACGCGTCGCCGCGCTCGACCGCAGTAAAAAGGTCGGAACCCCGACGATGGGCGGGCTTTTGATCATCATTGCTTCCGCCGGTTCCACCCTGCTTTGGGCGATTCCGACCAATACGCATATTCTGCTGACCGTCGGCACGTTCTGCGTGATGGGCGTTGTCGGCTTTATGGACGATTATCTCAAAATAAAGCGGCGCAACGGATTGAGCGTGAAAACCAAATTTGCGGCCCAGCTGATTTGGGCGGGTATTGTTTTCGCGGTGCTGTGGTCGATTCCGGATATGCGGGAACGCGCGCGCGATTTTATGGTGCCCTTTTATAAACACCCGGTATTGCAGCTGCCGATGCTTGCCGCCTTTATTTTTATGGTTTTGGTGCTCGTCGGCGCGTCGAACGCGGTGAATCTGACGGACGGGCTGGACGGGCTGGCGATTGGCTGCACCAATTCCGTCGCCGGTTCCTATCTGCTTTTAACCTATGTGGCGGGCCACATCAATTTCGCCGAATACCTGCAGGTGCCCTATGTCACCGGCAGCGGCGAATTGACGGTATTCTGCGGTTCGCTGCTCGGGGCCGGTTTGGGTTTTCTGTGGTACAACTGCCACCCGGCCAAAATCTTTATGGGCGACACCGGCAGTTTGGCACTTGGCGGAGCCGTTGCAATGCTGGCGATTTTAATAAAACAGGAGATTCTGCTCATCCTTATCGGCGGTGTTTTTGTGGTTGAGGCTGCAAGCGTCGTTCTGCAAAGCAGTTACTTTAAATATACCCGTAAAAAATACGGCAAAGGGCGGCGTGTTTTCAAATGCGCACCTCTTCATCACCATTTTGAATTTGTAGAAAAAGAGCGGGCGATGGATGAAAATCGTCCACCGGAGCTGGTTGAAACCGTCATAGTTACAAGGTTCTGGATTCTCTCGATCATTTTCGCCCTGATAGGGGTGGCAACATTGAAAATCAGATAATGGAAGAAATTAAGCGAATAATAAACGGGCAGCTCTACTTTGAATTCGGCTTCGGCGCACTGCACCACGATGCCGGGCTGATTGCGGAAAACTGGCCCTTCAATCTGATCTATCTCGGTCAGTCGCCATGCGGAAACGATGCCTGCGAGGTGTTCGGATTTGACGCGGAGGGTGAAAAATATTACGCCGTTGCGGGTGAATTTATCACCTGCATTGCGGTCAGCGGAGTCGATTTCTCCAACCTGAAACGGCAGATTCAGGGTGGCCGGTGGATCGAATCGCGCGGGCCGGTCAGTCTGCACGAAACGCCGAAAGATCAGCCGGATGTGCCGATGCTGGCGAAGCGGAAGGCCCGGATCGGCGGAATGACGCGGGCGAAATCGGAGGGCCGCAAATTTGAAATACTGGAAGGGCTGTATTTTGCAAAAACAAAAGACTACGTGGCGCTGGTGCAGTATGAGGGTGAAAAATATGCCCAGTTGCTCGGAGATAAAATTTCGCTTAAAAATATTCCGTTTGAGGGAATTCCGTCCCGTCGGCGGCTGGCCATTGGCATCGGGCTGCTGATTGAGCGGGGGCGTCTGGCTTGAGGGGGCCATGCAGAAATTTAAAAAAGCACTGATTCTCGGCTACGGCCGCAGCGGACAGGCTGCGGAGCGGCTTTTGTGCGCCGAAGGCACGGAAATACAGGTTGTTTCCGAAGACCGGGAAGAATCAACGGTTCTCATCCGCGCGCTCGAATCGCTCCATTTTGACGTCTGCATCGTCAGTCCCGGTTTTGCCATTGACCATCCGTGGGTGAAGCGGATTCAGTCCGCCGGAATTCCGCTGCTTTCCGAACTCGAACTCGGCTGGTCACGTTTTCATGGGCGGACAATTGCCGTAACCGGTTCGAACGGAAAAAGCACCGCTGTTAAATGGATCTGCGAAATGCTTCAGCTCGGCGGCCGTACGGCGGAAATCGGCGGCAATTACGGTATTCCCGTCTGCGAAGTGGTGCTGAAAAATCCGAATGCCGAGTGGCTGGTTTTGGAGGTCAGTTCCTTCCAGCTCGAAACCGCCCGCGAATTCCGGGCCGAAATCGCCGTGGTTTTAAATGTACTGCCGAACCATCTCGACCGCCACGGCTCAATGGAACTTTACAGGCAGATCAAGGCGCGCATCTTTGGTTTTACCTCCTCTTTTTCCGGCGGTGCGTGTCTTGTGCCTTTTCATCTGCTCCCTGTTTTTAAGGCTGAAACCGCCGGCGAACGCAGATGGATCACTTTCGGCCCCGAACCCGAAGCGGACTATTTTTACAAAGACGGAAAGGTTTTTCAGGGGCTGGAAAAAGCGGCTGATCTGCGCGGAACCCTGTTTGAATCGCCGGTTATCGGAAGCTGTACCGGCGCCGCTGTGATCGCCGTGGCCGATGAGTGCGGCGTACCCCGCGCCATTGTCGAAACCGCCGCCGAGCATTTTCAGCCGCTGCCGCACCGGCTTCAGCGGCTCGGCGCAATTGGCGGGGTGGCATTTGTGAACGACTCAAAAGCCACCAATTTAGCCGCAACCGCCGCCGCATTACTGGCTTGCGGACCGGGCATCCGCCTGATTGCCGGCGGTCTTCCGAAAGAGTCAGACTACACTTTTATCAAAGAAATCCTCGCCGAGCGGGTGAGGAAAATATACCTTATTGGACAAGCATCCCGAGCAATGTATCAAGCGTGGAATGGGGATTGTCCATGCCTCGAATGCGGTACGCTGGAAAAGGCTTTCAGCGCGGCTCGAAGCGACGCAAAGGGAGGGGAAACCATTCTGCTTTCTCCCGGTTGTGCAAGCTTCGACCAGTTCCGCAGTTTTGAGGAGCGGGGCAGGCATTTTGCCGACTTGTTCCGGCAGTCGGTACAGGCTGGAGGTGATGCTTCATGAAAGTTGAACCGTCGGCCGATTGGGCACAGTGGAATAGGAGTTTAGTTATGAAGGTAGGATCAGCGGTACTGGGAGTACATGTTGCCGTTTTATGCGTTTTCGCCCTGACTCAGGGGTGTGTCACCACCGAATCCGAAGGCAGCGCCCGCGGTTACGGATCGCGCCATAAAGGCGCCACAAAACACAAACACGCCGGTAAAGAGGACGCTCCGGCTGCGGTGCAATCCTGGACAAATGTCGAACCCGGCCTCAGCGTGATTGACGACAGTCCGATCATCAGCACAACTCCGGTTGAACCGGTTTATGTTCCGCCGGTGCAGACTTCTTCCACGTACATTGTGCAGAAAGGCGATGTTCTTTCCAAAATCGCGCAGAAATTCAACACCACCACGGCAACGCTGATCAGCATCAATAATCTGACCAACCCGGACGTACTGTATGTCGGGCAGGAACTGAAAGTGCCTTCTTCCGGCGGCGGAAGCAGCTATACCGCCCCCGCGAAAACCAGTGCGCCGTCTGTTCAGAAGGGCGGAACCTATGTCATTCAGAAAGGCGACACGCTTTCCGGAATTGCCGTTGCTGCCGGTGTCAGTCTGAAAGACCTCCGCGCGGTGAACAATATTCAGGGCGACCGTATTAACGCCGGCGACACGATTTACATCCCGCAAGGCGGAAAAGTTCCTTCGAAGAAAACGACCGCAACGACTTCTTCCAAACCGAAAACAACCAAGCCTGCTCCGGTTGAACCGGCTCCTGTTATCGATGAACCGGCTCCGGCTCCGGCACCGCTTGCCCCGGCTCCGGCGGCTTCCGCGGCGAATGTTGATTATGTCGAAGAAATCACGGTTTATCCGGATCAGTCTCTCGACGAAATCGCCAACACCTACGGTATCAGCAAAGCGGAAATCATGCGCATGAACAATATTTCCGACGAGTCCGCCATTCAGGCCGGGCAGCGTCTGCGCATTCCGGTTTCTGAGTAAACCGGGCGGGTATCAATGCGCAGAACCATATCGCTGTTTATCGCAATCGTATTGATACTCGTAACGCTCGGCGTCCTCATACTGGCGAGTGCAAGCTCCGCCAAATATGAGGACGCTTCGTATTTCTGGGTTCGCCAGATTATCTGGCTGGGACTCGCCTCAGTCGTTGCGGTGGTGGCTACGCAAATCGATTACCGCTTCTACAAAAAGATCGCCGTTCCGCTCGCCTGCTTTTCCGTCCTGCTGCTGATTCTCGTTCGGATTCCCGGCATCGGCAGCAATATCAACGGAAGCTGGCGCTGGATACGGCTGGGGCCGATCAATATTCAGCCCTCCGAAATTTCAAAAATTGCACTCATTCTCCTTTTTTCATGGTGGCTTGCCCGGAACCAGCGGCGGATCGATGAATTCAAACGCGGCATTTTCATTCCTTTCTGTATGCTCGGCGTCTTCGCTTCTTTACTGGTTATCGAACCCGATTTCGGAACCACCATGCTGGTTTCATCCGTTACTGTTGGAATGATGTTTCTCGGCGGGGTCAGCATCGGGCCGTTATTAATCACCGGCCTGCTCGGACTGCTGGGTGTTACACTGCTGATCTTTCAAAACCCCGAGCGAATGAGCCGGATTCTCGCCTTCCTCGATCCGCAGAAATATGAACAGGACAAAGCGTGGCAGCTCATCAACTCCCTTCGCGCGTTTGCCAACGGATCGCGCGAAACCTGGTGGTTCGGGCAGGGCTTCGGAAACAGTATGCAGAAATACAACTATCTCCCCGAAGCACACACCGATTTCATCTTCCCGATCATCGGCGAAGAACTCGGCCTGATCGCCTCGCTGATTGTCGTTTTCATGTATGTCCTCCTCTTCATTCTCGGCCTGCGAATCGCGCTGAATGCCCGCGATGATTTCGGGCGGCTGATCGCTTTCGGCATTACCCTGATGATCACCCTTCAGGCCCTCATCAATTTCGCCGTTGTAACCGGCTGTGTTCCGACCAAAGGGCTGGCGCTTCCGTTCATCAGTTACGGCGGATCCAGCCTGCTCGTATCCGGCGCAATGATTGGCATACTCATCAACGTCGCGCGCTCATCGCTCCACGAAAAATCAAACCCCAAACGCAACCCCTTCAAAGACCGCGCACGGAAGGTTTAACATGAACGACCAATACGAACTGCTCGACAGCGGCAACGGAAAAAAGCTCGAACGCTACGGCGACATCATTCTCGATCGTCCCTGCGCTCAGGCCGTATGGGCTCCGCAGGCACCGGAATTGTGGCAAAAGGCTGCTGCGAGTTTCGACCGCGTCGGCGGCCTTAACTGGGATGGACGGAACAACGTTTCAAAACCGTGGAATGTTGAAATCGCCGGCGTGAAAATGAAACTCTGCGCAACCGATTTCGGGCATATCGGCGTATTCCCCGAAACCCGCGAACTGTGGCGCTGGATACGCGAAAAACTGGCCGAACAGAAAACAGAAAAAGGGCGTGAACTGAAATTTCTCAACCTCTTCGCCTATTCCGGCGGCGCGACCCTCGCCGCCGCGCAGTCCGGCGCACACTGCTGCCATTTGGACGCCTCGAAAGGAATGGTTGATTGGGCGCGCGAAAATGCGGCGTTAAATAAACTCGAAAACGCCCCCATTCGCTGGATCGTTGACGACGTCATCAAATTTCTCCGCCGCGAAGTCAAACGCGAAACCCGCTACGACGCTATCCTGCTCGATCCCCCCTCATTCGGCCGCGGCAAAAAAGGCGAGCTTTATAAAATTGAAGACCAGCTCATGACCACGCTCGATTTAGTGCACGAAGTTTTATCGGACGATCCCGTCTTCGTTCTGCTCACTTCGCACACGCCCGGATTTTCCCCCATCGTCTTGAAAAACCTGCTGCGGCAGTACCACGAAACAGGAACCTTCGAATGCGGCGAAATGCTGCTCACCGGAAAACCCGGCGTGAACGATCTGCCCAACGGAAACTGGGCCCGCTGGATAAATAATTAGTTTGTGTATCACACGGAGCTGCAAAGACACTGAGGTCATTGAAATCTTTGTGTCTCCGTGGCTTAGTGAGAGTTTTACAATGAGTGAAATTCAGTACAGTGCCGAAGAATTGAAGCCGTTGATCCTGTTTGTGGACAACCACCTGTTGGCCGTCAATAAACCCGCCGGGCTGCTTTCGCAGGACAGCGGAACCGGACAGCGCAACCTCGAAGACTGGGCGAAAGAGTGGGTGCGCGCGGATAAAAACAAACCCGGCGATGTTTTTCTGAATGCCGTGCACCGGATCGATAAAGTCGTCAGCGGCGTCGTCCTTTTCGCCCGAACCAGCAAAGCGCTTTCGCGACTAAACGAAGACATCCGCAAGCGCAACTGCACGAAAATCTACCATGCTAAGGTGGAAGGGGCTCCGGGGAAACCAACCGATAAACTGATCCATTTTTTAACTCACGAAAACCACAGTGCCCGCATCGGCAAAGAGGGGGGAAAAGGAGCGCAACAAGCAGTGCTCAATTATCGGGTACTGAAACAAATCAACGGTTTAACCCTGCTCGAAATCGACCTCGAAACCGGGCGCTATCATCAAATCCGCGCACAGCTTTCCGCCATCGGATGCCCCATCGCCGGCGATACAAAATACGGCGCAAAACAGAAGACCGCTAACGGTGAAATCGCACTTCATCACCGGCGGTTGGAAATCATCCACCCAATCCTCAAAGAACCGGTAATCATCGAAGCCCCGTATCCGGATTTTTCAACGTGGTGGAATTGACTCTCACGGAGTCACCAAGCCACAAAGAATATATAAACGAAGGCTTTGTGTCTCCGTGTCTTTGTGAGGTTGCTATTGAACCAGTTGAGTGAGGTAGTTCAGCCACGCATCCATCCCGTCGCCCGATTTCGCGCTCAGTTCAATCACGTTTGCGCCGGGCTGAACCTGCTGGATATATTTGCGGCAGGCGGAAAGATTCCAGCCGAGCGGTTCCGCCAAATCCATTTTCGTCAAAACAATGGCTTTCGCCGTGGCAAAAAGCACCGGGTATTTAATCGGCTTATCTTCGCCTTCCGGCGTTGAAAGCAGCGCGACCTTGAAACTTTCGCCGAGATCAAACGCCGTCGGACAGACCATATTTCCGACGTTTTCGATGAAAAGCAGCCGGGTTTCGTCATCAATCACTTCCGCGAGGGCATGCCATATTTGGTGGGCATCGAGGTGGCAGGCGCTGATCGTTTCAATTTGATGAATCTTAGCGCCTTTTCCCTTCAGCCGCTGCGCATCGCGGTCGGTCTGCTGATCACCGGTAATTACCGCGCATTTAATTTTTCCGTCCAGTGCTTCGAGCGTCTTTTCGAGCAGGTAGGTTTTGCCGGACCCCGGCGCGGAAATCAGGTTAATTGCGACGACGCCTTTTTCCGCCAGCCACGCGCGGTTTTGTTCCGCCAGCGCATCGTTTTGCGCCAGTACTTTCTGCTCAAGCGTCACGGTTTTTGTATGACTGTGTTTGTGGTCATGGCTGTGTTCATGATGGTGGTGATGTTCATTCGCTGTTCCGCATCCGCACGATTCGCACATAATCCGCTCCTTTTAAATGCGGGCAATCTACAGGGAAATTGGGCCGGTTGCGATAAGAATTCAGAAAGGGCGTTGTTACACCAGGGCTGATGCGCCCGGCCAGCTAATGCTCTGCAAATAAATGTTGTATGCTTTTTTGCGGAACATTTCCGCCGCATTTCTTTTTACTCCCGGCATGAAAAAGAACATTCCAATGCCGGACTCAAACGAACAACGGATTCTTGA
>QKFE01000210.1 GCA_003252225.1 Kiritimatiellales bacterium
GGTATCAGCGCACGTTTGAACTGCCGCAGATGCTCAAAAATGAACGCATTGTGCTGCGCTTTAATTCGGTCAGTTATCGAGGTGAAGTTTTCCTCAACGGCAAACGGCTGGGCGATCACGAAACCGGTTATACGCCGTTTGAATTCGATATAACCGATTCCGTTAAATTCGATGCGGAAAACCGGCTTTGTGTCCGCGTCGAAAATATCCTTTCAACCGACACCGTTCCGATGGGCAATCTGAACAACAAACCCGAGCCGGGGCAGTTTGCCGGGCAGTATCCGGATACGCCGTTCGACTTTTTCCCGTATTCCGGCATCCACCGCCCGGTGATGATTTATACCACCTCAAAAACAGCGTGGCTCGAAACAGTCGTCGTCACCACGCAGAACGACGGCACCGTCACGGTTTCGGGGGGGATAGGGGGCGCGGGGGAAAGGGTGATTTTAAGCTGCGAAGGCGTCACCGCCGAAGCGCAAATCCAACACGGAGCCTTCGAAGCCTCCTTCAAAATTAAAGACGTGAAACTGTGGGATGTTTGGAACCCGAACCTTTACCACGTAAAAATCCAGCTGGTTGAAAACGGCGATGTGCTGGATGAATACAGCCAGCGTTTCGGCGTCCGCGAAGTGAAGGTGGAAGGCGATCGTATTCTGCTCAACGGAAAGCCGGTCTATTTTCAGGGCTTCGGGCGTCACGAAGATTTTCACATCATCGGAAAAGGGCTGAATCACAGCGTGAATATTCGCGACCACGAACTGCTGAAATGGATCAACGCCAATTCCTACCGCACCACGCACTATCCCTATTCGGAAGAGCTGATTCAGTTGTGCGACGAACAGGGCATTCTGATCATTTCCGAAGCGCCTGCCGTTTCGATCAACTTTGATTATGTCACTGAACGGACGCTCGAAGCACATTTGAAAGTGCTGGCAGAATTAATAGAGCGCGATCGCAATTATCCGTCGGTGGTGATGTGGTCGGTGGCCAACGAAGCGACCACCAACCGCGAAGATTCCATTCCGTATTTCAAAAAACTGTCTGAGCTGGTCCGTTCGATGGATTCCACTCGTCCGGTCACGATGATCACCTGCAAAGCGGAAAACGATCTGGTGATGGAGTTTTTCGATTTGGTCGGCGTGAATCTCTATCCGGGCTGGTACCATCTGCCGGGACAGATTGCGGAAGCAAAGGAAGACCTGCGGAACACGCTGGAAAAAATGTATGCCGCGTTTAAGAAGCCGATCATGATTACGGAGTTCGGCGCGGACACGATCGCCGGCATGCACGCGCTGCCTGCGGAGCAGTGGAGCGAAGAATATCAGGTGGAACTGACACTCGGGCTGATTGAAGTGATGCGCGAGCTCGACTATGTGGTCGGCGAGCACATTTGGAACTTTGCCGATTTCCGCACGGCGCAGAACTTTGTGCGCGTCGGCGGAAATAAAAAGGGCGCATTCACCCGCGACCGCCAGCCGAAAATGGTCTGCCATTTCGTGAAAAAAGTCTGGGCGGAGCCTCGCTATAAATAGGATGAAACGAAACGCGGTCATTTTGGGGTGCCTGTTTGGGCTGGTTTTCCCGGGGCTTTGCGGCGCGAAACCGGTTGAAGAGAAAAAGCCGAATGTATTGGTTTTTATTCTCGATGATGCCGGATGGAAGGATGTCGGCTTTATGGGCGGAAATATTGCGACGCCGGAAATCGACCGCATGGCGAAGCAGGGTGTTCGGCTGAATCGGTTTTATGCGTATTCCACCTGTACGCCGACGCGCGCGGCGTTTTTCACCGGTGAAGCACCGAGCCGATCGGGCATTGTGTATCCGATTCAGCACGATGATCATTACGGCATTCCGGCGGATAAAATAACCCTGCCCGAAGTGTTTCAACAGAACGGATATAAAACCGCGCTGATCGGGAAATGGCATCTGGGTGTTCAGCCGGAACTGGCTCCGAATGCGCACGGTTTTGATGTGCACTACGGTATTCGCGGCGGCTGGACGGATCAATATACACGGGTGAATCCTGAAACCGGGTATGACTGGTGGCGCAATGACCAGCTTGCCGAAAAGGAGGTGGGGCACACGACCGATCTTTTGACGCGCGCCGCCGTAAGTTATCTGAAGGCTGTCGGGGAAGATCCCTTTTTCCTGTGCGTGAGTTACACGGCGCCGCATGTGCCGATTCAGGTGGATCCAAAATGGGCGGCGCCGTATGCGGGGAAATTGGAGACTCAAACGCGTGTGGGATATGCGGGGATGATGGCGCAGCTGGATGATTCCATCGGACAGATTGTTGATGCGCTGGAAAAAAGCGGCCAACTGGAAAACACGCTGATTGTTTTGTTCAGCGATAACGGGCCGTCGGAGCCGGGCAAAAAGTGGTACATCCGCGAAGATTTTCATACGGTTAATTTTTACGGGAACGACGGGGTTTACGGAGATGTCGGCCCGCTGCGCGGCTGGAAGGCTCAACCCTACGATGGCGGTGTGCGTACGCCCGCATTTGTTTTCTGGAAAGACCGGCTGGATTCGGCGGACTGGAATCAGCCGGTGATTGTGCAGGATCTCTATCACACCATCCTCGCGCTGGTTGAACTGAAAAATCCCGGCGAAGGTCGGAACTTTCTGGCGGAGCCGGAGCCGGAACCGTTTTACTGGCGCACGCCGAAAAATATCGCCCTGTTTTGCGGTGACTGGAAACTGCTGCTTATGAATGCGTCGCCGTTTGAGGCGGATTTGAAAATGGAGCTGTATAATCTGACCGAAGATATCGGGGAGCAAAATAACTGCGTGAAATCGCACCCGGAAAAAGCGGAAGAGCTGTTGGCAAAAATGAGGGGCGAATTTAAGAAAGACGCCATGCCCCACGTAAATCAGGCGTTGCTGGAAAGGGAAGGAAAATGAACCGATTGATGTATCTGTTACCTGTGCTGCTGCTGTGCGGATGTTTTGAGCAGGAAGCGGCTGAAATGAAAGAAACGCCGGCTGTGAAAGAGCCTGTTCCGGTTGAGCCGAAAACAAACGCCGTGGTTGAAACGGATTTAACAGTTGCTGAAGCG
>QKFE01000092.1 GCA_003252225.1 Kiritimatiellales bacterium
CCAATGATTCCATAGCCATAAATCCAGCCCGGGAAACTATCGATTTGCTTATTACGATAGGAAACCTCAACACTGTCCACCTCAACACCGGTGATTCCATCGCCGAGTCCGCCGGTTTCAAAATAAACATATGCGGTGCCGGCCCGAATGGCGTTATACAGATCTGCGCCAATCCCATCGGTTTCGGAAATCGGGCCTGTGCTGCTCGACTGCGTCACATTTTCCAAATCCACCGAAAACGCTGTGCTTGCAGCATTCGCTCCGAGCGTAAGTGAATAATGGGCTGCAAATTCATCGCCGGGATTAGAAGCGAGCATACTGGTTTGCGGCCCGTTCCACCCGTCGCCATATGCGCGATATTGATTGGCTGTGTTTAGACTGGCCTGAATTGTGAACATAGCCTTGGTCAGGGAAGTTCCGGGAGTGTCATAGCCTTGGTTGGCTCCGGAGTTGTCCGTTGAGACACCGATACGCCCAACATATTTCCATCCGGTAGGCACATGAACATCATCTCCCAACACCTTATATCTGACTGTAAAATTCAGAGTCGTGCCCTCTTCGCTGAGGCCGAATCCCTGAGTCAATGTCATGTTATTGTTAATAGCAGTTCCGCTGGCGGTTCCAGCTGCCGATGTGTTTACCGTCCAGCTGCCCGAAGCCCAACCCTGCTGCCCATTCAGCGCGCCGTCAACAAACCCTTCGGGTGAAACGAACTCAATGTCTTTTGAAACATCCTCATAAACGGGAGTCATATGCGGGCTGGTCACTTCCAGTTTATAATTATCCATCTGCACCATAGATATTTTGGAATAGGAAGCAACGTTGGTCGTGAACGTATTGCTACCATCACCGCCGGTACTATAGCCGCCATAGATGGTGGCGCCATTTGTAAAGCCAAGATCCATCGGAGTTCCGGTGTAAAGAACAGCACCGCTGTTATTCAGAATCTTTGCTATGCCAACATAGTTTGCTTCACCGCGCTCAATCGTCCATTCCATACGGAACCAGTCGCTTGTTCCGCCGGTGGTTGTATTCACGCCAAGCGCGGAGTGAGCGATGACATCTGATCCTGTTGTGTCATGCGTACCGATCCCCGGTCCGCGATTACAAATATTGAAGCACTTCTTTGTTACCGTCCACCAGTTATCCGCCGGTGAAAGCATCAGCGCAAAAGCGGACTTATTCAGCTCCTGCGTGGCTTCGCCACCGGCCATATGGGCATAGCGAAAGTCCGATCCCATGACCGCTGTCTGACCATCCGTATCCAATGAGAAAGGATGCTTGGCGACTACATGATAGTTTTCACAGGCAATCGTTGTCTGGAGCGTAAGCATCCCGTCATTACCATCACACAGACGCTGCTGATCTGTTCCGCCCGACCATTTCGGATTCCAGTGATCGCCGTTAATGTTGCCGCTGTACGCACTGAAGTCGTCTTCCTGAACAGCAAGGCTTCCGGTGAATTCAATAGTGACATCATCAGATTCAACGTCGCCGCCATCACCCTCCGCTGTCAGGGTAAACTCATAGGTGCCCACAACAACACCGTTAACCACTGTGCTAAGCTGGTTCGAGTTTACGAATACCACCTCAGTCGGCCCTGATTTTTGCGACCATTGGGTTGATACGATGGCACCTTCATCAACAGATGCTGTGCCGGTGAGCTGCGCGCCGGTAACCGGCATCAGCAGCGTCTGGTCATCCCCGGCAGAAACCGTGATCTGAACCGCGGGTTGGGTAATGACTTCAATCTGTCGCCACCGGCCCCGGGCCCAGGCGAATCCATCGCCTTCTGGAACCAATCCGTTCGATGCGGTATTGGATTCAATGGCGATCGTATCCCCGTTATTCAGCGCAATGTTGTTCCAACGATTAATATTCGGCAGCATGTCTCCGGCAGCATCAACCCGCGGATTCGTGTAAGTCGCAACAACGGAACCGTTCACCAGCAGTCTGTAGGTACACTCCCCATCCAGTTCAGTCAGAGTAGTGATATCGACAAAATAGGTACCGGAAGGTCCATCAACGGTTGTTTCGGCGCGGGCAAATTTGTCGCGATAGCTGACCGTTCCGGCATTAATCGCAAGGGCATTCCGTGCCGTATCTTTATAATATGGAACTTCGCCACCCGAAATGTTCGGGAAATCATTGGTCGCTTTATAAACAATATTTGTGGGTTCGATATTAACATGAATGATCGGAGTTACAGGCTCTGCATCGCTTTTAAACCCGCTTACACCTTCGAGGAAGAAATGGATCTTATCGATCCGATACCCGCCGGAACGACCGAAAATCCAGAAATAGTGATCCCCCGCGTCCAGGTTATAAAGCGGCTGAGAAAACTCCCCGTCGGTCGATGCCACAGTTCCATAGTTGTTGTGCGTAGTTTCCCAACTAAAGTCCACTCCGCTGTCAAACTGCGTCTGAGAGATGGAGTGGTAGGTTTTGCGGGTGATGCCGTAGGGATTCACGGGATTCAACCCCATCACCGTCCAGCAGTCGTTCCACTTATCCCGTTCCGGTGCGCCGTAGTGGGATGAACGCAGCGCCATACGATAGTTACCCGGATTGGTAATACGCAGTTTATAGAGCAACACCCCCTGATGCTGATGACTGATTTCACCGATCCATGACGGCTCCCAACGGATATAACCGTCACCGCTGAAAACGGAACCCGGCTTGGATGCCGAGTCGCTTGTAAGGAGGTGCCAGTTATCGGCCAGCGGAACGCTCTCGGCTTCAATCACAATCTTTCCGCCGTCAGGTGCGCCACCGCTCCATTCGGATCAATCGCCGCATCAAAAAACCTGCTGCTGTCAAACCCCCAGCGGGATTGCCCGCCCATTGCACTCAGCCACATCCGGTTGTTGCCGGGATCGATTTTTTTATACTCCAAAAAGTTGTTGAAGTCATAATGCACAAGATTGTTCTGCAAACCCGCCTTCGCCAGCACGGCCAACGTAAACGGGGTCGCTCCCGTGTCATCGGCATCGGCATCGGGGCAACCGTCTGCGCTGATGGCAATGCGGTTACTGCTCGTCCACGGCGAAACAGCTGCTTCGAGTGCATCAAAGTGAATTGCACCCGAAAAAACAGCGGCAATTAAAACAACCGGATATTTTCTTTTTTTCATCATCATCCATTCCTCAAACCGGGCCGGTTTTGCGCCGGTCCTGCTTTGGTTTCCGTGCTACGCAAAAGCCATTTCCAACCCCGGTTTTCACCTGAGGATAGTGCTCAGATAAGTAAGCCAGCCCCCATGACTTTGCTGACACCTACCCACTTACAACCCATGTTACGGATCGGCTGAAAATCAACAATGGCATGATTCGCATTGTTTTTGGCTTTTTGCGTAAAAAATTAACTCCCAATCGGACACACATAAATTAAGGCACATCGCATAAAACAGGCGCAACTATGCAAATATAGACCGAAATTTATGCGTCTGAAAACGGAGCTGCAATCAACGCCAAAACAACTAATGCCGATTTACGAATTTTAATGACCGTTTTACGAAAAATGATTTCATTCGGAAAACAGAGCCCTGTTTTCGGCGTATTCCGCGGCACTGAAAATCGGGGGCAAAAACAGGCCGAAGCGGCATCCTGTCCAAAATATCTTTCTTTGCCTGTGATTTGTGACAAAACGGATAAACATTCAACCTTTCCCCCTCGCCCCCGCGCCCCCACTCCCCCATGCTGGCTTCAATTTGGAGGATAAATTATGGCGGATCCGATTCCCGATCAGAACAATATCAAACTCGTTGACGGAAAAGGCGCCGGCAAACAGCGGCTTTCAATTGAAAAACTACAGGCGTTTCAGCAGTGGAAATACGGCATGTTTATCCATTGGGGCATGTCGACGTTTGACGGAAAAGAGCTCAGTGCCTGCGAGCCGATTGAAACCTATCACCCGACCGATCTGAAGGTGGATGAGTGGATTTCAGCGGCGCGCGATGCGGGGATGAACTATGCCGTTCTGACCACAAAACACGTCGCCGGCCATGCGCTTTGGCCGAGCAAATACGGCGACTATTCGGTGAAAAACTCGTCCGTCAAAACGGACGTGGTCGGCGAATATGTCGAAGCCTGCCGCAGCAAAGGAATAAAGGTCGGTTTCTATTACTGCGCGTGGGACAACACCAACCTGTTCGGAATGCAGATCACGAAAGACTGGAAAGAATATGGCCTCGGCATGACCACCACCAACGACGAATACCGTGAATTTATGTGGAATCAGACCGATGAATTAATCGACACATACGACCCCGACTATTTCTGGGTGGATATGCCCAAAGTGCTGCCGCTCGACAAACGAATCGAGTTTTACGAGCACGTTACAGCAAAGAAACCGGAAATCATTTTCGCTTACAACCACTCCTGCCAAAACGGCACGACGTTTGACCCGACCTTTGCGTGGCCGTCCGATATTATGACGATGGAACGCAATTTTCCGAATGCCTATAACGGCCACGCGAAGCAGGATTATTTCCAATGGAAGGAGATCCTCGGAAAGAACTATTACATCCCCGGCGAAACCAACGACACCATCGGACGCCAGTGGTTCTATGAAGAGGATGATGCCGTACGCGGCGACAAAGACCTCCTCGGCATGTATATGTCCACCACCGGACGCGGCGTCAACTTCCTGCTCAACTGCCCGCCCGATAAGCGCGGACGCATGCCCCAACGCTGGATCGATGCGCTGATGCGCCTGCGCAAAAACATCGATCTCGTCGGCCTGAATTAAGGATAAATTGACCAAGCTCTCTTAACCCACTACTCTTTCCCCCTTAACACCTAAAACAGGGAAAGAGTAATGAAGCGCGTTTTTTTTGCGATCTTGATGTCGTTTATATCCTTTCTGTCCATTGCAGGTGCAGCGGATTCAAAGCCCAACCTGCTTTTCATTATGATGGACGATCTGGGGTGCGGGCAGTGCCAATTCCTCAACCAGAATCTGACCGTTGAAGATTTCGACCCCTATTTTCTGGAACAGGTTAAACGGCGGGAGGAATACGACCCCGCGCTGGCGCTGGAGTTTTCAAAACGGGCAATGTCGACGCTCAGTAAAATGGCGACTGAAGGGGCATACTTTTCCCGCGCGTTTGCCGGAAGCAGCCTGTGTGCTCCGTCCCGTTTGGCCATTGCCACCGGCATGATGCCGCCGAAAGCCGGCGTTTACACAAATATGGATGTTGAAAGCAGCGGCATAAAACCCGGCCAGCACCTGGCCTATATTTTCAAAAAAGCGGGATACGGCACGGCGCACATCGGCAAATGGCATATCGGCGAGCGCGACTACGGCGTCATCCGCAGTGTGCTCGACAAACACGGTATTAAAGAAAACATCAGTTACGAAAAACTCCGAAGCGACTATCCGGAAATTTACAACGAAGTCTGGGAGGCCGGTTATTACGGCTCCGTCGTTAAAGAACAAAACCCGCTGAACAACGGCTTCGACTATTATTACGGCTACAACAACTGGGCGAGCCAGTTTTACAATTCCCCCCTCGTTTGGGAAGGGTTCGAACACGCCGGCCGCCAGCCGGGATACAACACCGAGCTCTTCACAGACAAAGCGATTGATTTTATCACCGAACAGCTGAATGCAAAAAAACCGTTTTATATCCAACTGCATTACCACGCCGTGCACGACTATCTCGAACCCAACGCGCCCGACCGCTATTGGAACGACTTCCGTTCCTCCTACTATCCCCTCTCCAATTTTTATGCCCACGTCAACGCTATCGACCAGAATATCCGGCGTATCCTCGACCACCTTGAAAAAACGGGCCAACTGGAAAACACCCTGATCGCCTTCACGTCGGATAACGGCGCCATGGCCGGCGGCCCCAACACCCTTCCCGGCAACGCGCCGTTCAAAGGGCACAAAGGCATGTTTTATCAAGGCGGTATCCGCGTCCCGCTTCTCTTTTACTGGCCGGGAAAAATTCAAGCCCGCGGCGAACTTCCGCAGCTGGCCTCCAGCATGGACATTCTCCCGACCTTCATTGAAGCCGCCAACCTTTCCGTACCGGAAAACCTCGACGCCAAAAGCCTCTGGGGGCCGCTCACCGGAAAAGAGCCCGAAGTGCACGACCACCTGACATGGGCCGGAATCCACGCCCGCGCGTGGGGATTTCTAACCAGCACCTCACCGCTTACAAAAAACGAGGAACGCGCCAAAGCGCCGGGCGGATGGGCCATTACGCGCGGCGATTATCTCCTCCGGTTCACCGGCACAATCGAAACGGATATTTATGACGATCTGCCCGGCGGCGCACAGCCGAAACTTGAGCTGTACGACACTAAAAACGACCCGTCCGAAACAAAGGATTTAATCAACGACCTGCCTGAAATCGCCGAAGCGATGAAAGCCGAATATAAAAAGCAGGCGAAAACCTTCACCCCGCCCGTCGTCTGGAACAAAGAGAAATATCAGGAGCTGGTTAAGTAGGTCAACCGACCCGTTTATCAAGCTTTCCAACGCGATTCTCTTTCGCGCAACCCGTTCAAAGCGCTTTTTGGTAGATTTTAAAGAGCGGCGGGGACGCCGCGTTAATCATTCCAATGTTCGTCGATGATTTTCTGGATGTGCGGGTAATCTTTGTCCGTTTCGTTTAAATCGGCGCGTATTTGCACGAGTTTCTTTTTCAGCTTTTTGACGACCTCGGCATATTCCGGATTGCTGTAAACGTTGTTCATTTCAGCGGGATCTTTTTTGAGGTCATACAGTTCCCATGCGGGCGGAGTGCGCCATTCGGAGCGGGTTCCCCATCCGGGGCGACCTTCCGGGAAGACATCGCAGCCGTAATAGAAAATCAGTTTAAACTGTTTCGTGCGAATGGCGAAATGACCGGGATTGGCGTGGGCGTGCGCCATGTGCATCCAATAGCGAAAATAGGTGGCGTCGCGCCAATCGTCGGGTTCAACACCGGTTTCGACAATCGATTTAAACGAACGGCCCTGCATATATTCCGGTGTTTTCACCCCGGCATAGTCGAGCATCGTCGGCGCAAAATCGGTGTTGTTGATCAGCGACTCATTCACGGTTCCGGGCTTGATGGTTTTCGGGTAGTGCATAATCAGCGGCATCCGCATTCCCTCTTCGTAGGCCCAGCGTTTATCGATGTAATCGTGTTCGCCGAGATAGAATCCCTGATCGCCGGAATAGAATATGACGGTGTTTTCCCAAAGGCCCTCTTTTTTGAGGTAATCGAAAAGGCGCTTTAAATTATCATCGACGCCTTTAACGCAGCGGAGGTAGCGCTTAAGATATTCCTGATAAGCGGCGTGCGTGTATTCGCGGTCGGGCAAATCCGGATCGATTTTCATGTGCTGGCCCATATTACGGGTCGGATTGCGTTTGGAAACGGAGGAGCCGATATCGTGAATCAGCTCGTCGTTTTTGCCGCGCGTACCCACAGAGCCGTGATTTCCCATTTCATACAGGCTTTCCGGTTCGGGAATTTCGACGTCTTCGAGGTAGTCTTTATAACGCGGCGCAAATTCAAACAGGTCGTGCGGGGCTTTATAGTGGTGCATCATGAAAAAGGGTTTGTTTTTGTCGCGCCGTTTTTCGAACCATTCGAGCGTCAGGTCGGTAATCACGTCCGAACTGTGCCCTTCATATTTTTTGGTTTTAATGCCGGGATCGCCGTGCTTTCCGAACTTCATTCCGGTTTCAATGAATTCGGGGTCGAAATAGGTTCCCTGCTGCCCGGCGGCGACGAGCACCTGATAGTAGTCAAACGCGGCGGGTTCTTCCTTCAGATGCCATTTACCGATAATTGCGGTTTGATATCCGGCCTTTTTCATTTCAATCGCCAAATACTGCCGTTTCGGCGGAAGCGCGCCGTCAAGATCAAGCACGCCGTTGGTCTGCGGATACTGCCCGGTCATAATCGCCGCGCGGCTCGGCGTACAAATGGCGTTGGTGCAGAACACCTGATCAAACCGCGCGCCGTCTGCCGCCAGCGCATCGAGCACCGGCGTCGGATTCAGTTTGGCCAAACGCGAGCCGTAGCAGCCGAAGCCTTGCGTCGTGTGATCGTCCGACAGGATGAAAAGAATATTCGGCCGTTGCTGTTTTTTTGCCCCGAATGAATGCAGCGCCGTTCCGGCCACTCCGCCAACCACTAATGTCTGCGTGAAACTTCTTCTGTTCATCATCTTCACCTCTATTTTTCCTTTCAGCCCAACAAACGCCGGATCCGACGGCTGACAGCTGCCGAACGGAATCCCACACACACCCGACTTTAAAACAGACTCCGCCCCGAGAAAAACCTTCAACTGATTTTATCTCCGAGAAACCCGTCGCTGCCGATGCGACAGCAAACACCGCAAATTTGAAAAAGTATATGTATTTGACTTTCGCCTTTACAGACAAGACATTTTCCCGCTTTGAGAACGATACTCAACACCCTAGCCGAAATATATACTTTACCGATTCCGGACACTGCCTCATTTTCCACTGACCGATTGCCCCAGAAACGGAGTACAACCATGAAAGTTCTGATCACCGCAGCCCTCTTTGCCGCTTCGGCGGTTTTCGCCGCCGATCAACCGAATATTGTTTTTATCATGGCCGACGATCTCGGACTCGGCGATGTCAGCCACCATGTGCGGACACAAATGAAAAAGGAACCGCTGTTTGAAACACCCGCCATCGATTCGCTGGCCAAAGACGGCCTCTGGTTCACCGACGGCCACTCGTCAACATCGCTCTGCTCCCCCACCCGCTATTGCGTGATGAGCGGAAACAATAATTACCGCTCCTATGCCCCGTGGGGCGTTTGGGGCACCTTCCGCCCGTCGGCCTTCAAAGAGGGTGAAGTCACGCTCGGCTCCGTACTCAAAGACGCGGGATACACCACCGGCTTTATCGGCAAATGGCATTTAGGCGGCGATTTCAGGGATTTGGAAACCGGCGGCCTTTACCGGGGAGAAGACCGCTCCGATATTTCCGGAAAAGTCGACCTCACCAAATATGTCGCCAACGGCCCGAAAGACTGCGGCTTCGATTATGATTTCACGCTGCCCTGCGGGATTCAGGGGCCAATCTACCTGGCTTATGAAAACGAACAGTGGTATCCGCTGAACGAAGATTCAACCATCGTCTTCCTGACTCAGGAAAATGCAATTAATCCCAAAGATGTTTCCGACAAAGGAACCGGCATGGGCGACTCCCATTGGGACGCGAGCAAAACCGGACAACTGATTTCAAAAAAGGCGGTCGATTTTATCAACACAAACGCGAATAAAAATCAGCCTTTCTTCCTCTACTACTGCTCGCCGCAGGTACACAAACCCCATTGCCCGACCGATGTTTTTGACGGTAAAGAAATATCGGGCCAAACGCCGTCGCGCCACCTCGACACCGTGCTGGATCTGGATATGCAGGTGAAACGGATTGTTGACGCACTGAAAGCAACCGGCGTTTATGAAAACACCCTTTTCGTTTTCACCTCCGACAACGGCGGACTGCAGGTGGATCCCGATACGATGAAATCGGGGCACCGTTCCAACGGCGGCTGGGGCGGCTGCAAAAATTCACCGCTCGAAGGCGGAAGCCGCGTGCCGTTCATCACCGTTTGGCCCGGCCATATTCAACCCGGCGTCACCGATGAACCGGCGATTAACCACGATATGCTCGCCACGTTCGCCGCACTGGTTGGAACAAAAATACCCGAAGGGCAGGCGCTGGATTCCAACAACCTGCTCCCCCTGCTCACCGAAAAGGGCGAATTCAAACAGCGCGAATATCTCGTCCAGCAGGCCGGCAGCCAGAATGAAATCATGTACCGCAAATGGCCGTGGAAACTGATCGTGAAATCGGACCACAACTGCTCAAAGTGGGAACCGATTGGCCTGTACAACCTGAAAGACAATCCGACAGAAGACCACAAAGGGAATTTTGTTAAAAACCCGGAATACAAACCGCTCGTCGATAAGATGCTCACGGAATATCTCGAAATCCGCACGTCCGGCGTTCCGACCGCGCCGCGCTGATTTCCGCGCTGACATTTCCCCTCTCCCTCATTATCCGGCGGTTTACCAGCGGTTGTGTTCGCCCTGTCCAAAACGGTAAATGAGGGCGGTGCTGAATTGCTGGTCGTACACATTTTCGGAGGTGTTGTAAAAATTGATCCAGTCCGCCTGCAGCGCCCATTTGCGGTGTATTTTCAAATGCAGGCCGATTCCGCCGTTCCAATGGAAGCTGATTTTTTCTTCGTCTTTGTTCCAAATCTGTTCGCCGAATCCGGTGGTAAAATAGGGGCGAATTCGGCGGTTTTTATTCAGATACAGCTGCATATCCAGACTGTAGTTTTCATAGCGCACATCGTTGCCGGTTGCGCGGTCGGTCAGGTCGCCGGCGGCGTAGGCGAGGCGGAGGGAAAGGCGCGGGGTGAAATAGAGGCCGAGCGTCATTTTGCCGTAAAGCCCGTTTTCAACATTCCATTCATCGTCAAGCAGGGTGTATCCGCCGCCGATACTGACACCGACAATTCCGGTGTCGACGGGGTCATCGCGGTGTTCGGGCTGCGCTGTTTTTCCGGGCTGTTCCGGCGGGCCGGAAACCCCGAGCGGAATCCGCAGATGTAGATAAATCCGGTGGTCGGTTCCGGTTTCGTGCGGGAGGGCGCTGTATGAAAAATAGCCGTAGCCGGATTTGATCCAGTTCTGTCCGGAAAGTCGGTTGACTCCGCGCCCGAGGCCGTCGACAGGGTCGAGGATAAAGAGGACGATGCTGCCGAGGAGACCGGAGCCGAGCACTTCGCTGTGATTGGCCCGTATTTTTATTTCGGTTTGGTAGGCCCATTCGCCGTAAACCCAGCCGAGTACCGGCGTCACGACGAGATCCTGAATGGAAGGAACTTCGGCGAAGGCTTCGATGCCGCATTCCCAGTAAAAGGTAGACATAAGAAAGGAATAGAGAAACGAGTCCCATTGGCGGTAACCGGATTTACGGGCGACCTGATAGTAAACACCGCCCGAATAGGTGTGCCCGATATAGTTGTAGGCCCAGTTGTTGCGGTCCCATTCGGGGCCTTCGGAAATATTGTCGTACCATTTTCTGAAAATATCCGAGTCGGTATTCCAGCCGGTGTATTCCTCCGGCAGCACCACCAGAATTCCCATCACGCCGAGGCCGTAAACAAACACCGATTTGGTCTGCGACCACGCGCGCGCGCCGTCTTCGCCGTTCTGCGGATTAAAGAGGGAAACGCGGTAGGGATGGGCGTAAAGGGCCGGATTGATTTCGATGGTTTTCCAATAGGCGTTGGTTTGTCCGGACGCGGCACTCCCCCCGATAGACGCTACAGTTAAAAACCCCAGCGCCGATACGAGCAGATTTTTCCGCGCGGTTTTCATGGGGCTGACCCTCGCGTTGAAAATATACCCGCCTGCCCCGAATGCAACCCCGCAAATCGTTAAATCATTGAAC
>QKFE01000098.1 GCA_003252225.1 Kiritimatiellales bacterium
CGCATGGCATAAATCATATCGCCGAACAGGGTTCCGGTCTCAACCAGCGCTGTCAGCTGGTGCTTTTCAGCCAGTTCCGCCAAGGCCAGCTGTTTGGCCTTGTGCGGCGGCGGAACCGGTTGGCCCTGTCTTATCCATTGACGGTAACGCTGCGCCTGAACGGCTTCATTCAAGCGTCCGTAAAAGGGAAAACGCGCAACCAGACTGATAATTTTAAAACTGTTCATCGTTGATTTCCTGACCGCGTCGGCGGTTGATGAATAAAAGAAGGGCCGGAACCAGCAGGCCGGCAACGGTTACACCGGTCTGCATGATGAAGGATGCGGGTTTCCGGGGACATTTGAAGATGATTTCGTGTTCTCCTTCCGGCACGTAGACGCCCATGGTGATGTAATTGCACTTGAGCAGAGGCTGTTCCTCTCCGTCGACCAAAACCCGCCACGTTTCCGTATAACGCTGATTGAACCGGAGAATTCCGCCCGATGCCGATTTTACACCGACCTTCATCTGGATGTTGTTTCTTTTTATCAGCTTAACCGGCTCATACTGCCGGGCACCACCGGGGGAAACAGCGGGTACGGACGTCGCATCCGAAAGCAGCAGCTTCTGATCCGGAAGGAACGCCGGATCGCCCAGCATGTTGAGAGCGGTTTCATCGGAAACCGTTTCCCAGACAGGAAACAGTGCAAAACGCGGCGGCACATCCGTGCATTCAAATAGCACCTGTTCGGAGGGATGGGTGATCTGATTGATCCATTCCGTTGAAATATGGTCTTTCCCTTGAACAAAACGGAACCCTGAAACCGGTTTGATAAAAGGCGGAATCTTCCCTCCCTGCTGCGTGATCTGGACATAGATCGGAGCCGGCGCAAGGGCGTACCGGCTTGAGGTCAGTTGCATGAAGCGGTGCCAGTCTCCGCCGGTATTGGAGAGAAAGGCTTTGTAATCGTTGGGCATACGCGGCATCTGGCCGAAGTTGAACGCCTGAATGTCATGAAAGAGAAAGTCGTATGAAATCCAGAGGTTATAAACCCCCTGCTGAGAAAAGCAGTAAACACGTTCCACACCCTGATTCTGCTTGAGATAATTAATGACCGGGTTGCCTGCCTTCATGGCCGCAAAGCTGTCGGCGCGGAAATAGCGGTTTGTCAGGTAGACGGAATCGAATGCGACAGCCCCCAGCAAGATCACCGGAATTCCCGCCAACCAGCCCTGCGACAGCGCTTTTTTGCGCCCGAGTAGCATGGCGAGGAAAACAAGCAGTGCCATCACTGAAGCATGCAGCCATGCATGAGAGATTCCTGTGCAGATGGACGCAGCCGATTCGCCCCAGTCCGCGAAGCGCACTTGCACAAAATCGAGGCGGGCCGCAAAAGCGAATACCGCCATCAACACCGCCACACCGGCCGTAATCCACATGCTCCACCGAACCACCGGTTCATCGCCTTCACGGCGGTCAAACAGAACCCGGTTCAATCCAAACGCGGCAAGAATGCCGATGATCACCTGAAAATTATGAAGGAACTTAACCGGCCCGCGGATATTTCCGACCAGCGGAAGATGGTGGAACACCTTGTAAACCGGGCAGAATTTTCCGAACGAAAGCAAAAGCGCGAGCAGCGCCATAAGCCCCCAGAAAAAATAAACCGAGCTGATTCCGTCTTTTGATTTCAGCCGCCGCGCCGCCAGCGCAAAACCGAGGACTGCAAGAAATACCGGTACAACGCCGATATAGAGACTGTCGAGCCGGAAATTCCGAAAACCCTGCCCGGTCTCTTTCCACTCGGCCGACTGCCCGCAACGGCCCCAGTAAGGAAACTCCGGGTGGCCGGTGGAGAGCCCTGTATAACCGGGCGCAATCAACTCCGGGAATTCGGAGGGCACCATGCTCCACTGTGTCGTAAAATTCCACCGATATTCCGGGTCTTCGGCCATGCCGACTTCCGTCACGTTTCTGGAATAGGCTGACAGCGCCGTCGGCGCCGCCAGCGGCAACGCAACCAATGCAATCGGAACCAGCACCGTCAGCCACCGCTTCCAGTCTCGTTTTCCCTCTTCGACCAGACGGAACAGTGCATAACTCCCAAGGAAAAGACCTGACAACAGACCGACATCCTGCTGCTCGAGCAGCATCAGCCCGATGGATACTCCCGAAAGTATGGCATAGGCGATCTGCCCTAACCGCGTTTTATTTCTGACCGCTCGTTCAACCAGATAAAGGGCAACCGCAAAAAACGCCATCATCCCCAGTTTATAAATATGCCCTCCGGCCGACAGGGTGACCGATCCGACCCAGAACGCTGAAACCGCGCCAACCAGACAACACAACCAGTTCAGTTTCCACAGCCGCAGATAGGCAACCAGCGCCACGGATGAAATAATCAGGCAAAGTGCATACCAGGTGTCGGCAAACAGCTGGGGCGAAAGCAACAGCTGCCCGATATTTGAAAAGGAGAAAGGCGCCTTTATCGCCTCCCCCAGCAGCGGGGCGGAAACATATGCACCGGAAAACTTTTCAGGGGATAACATCCGACCGCGCTGAGCCAGCCCGATGTTTGCATCCGAGCCGGAAAAAACCATATCGCTCCCCAGACCGCACCGGAAAACCACGGCGGCAAGCAGCACGAAAAAGAGCACGACCAGCCCGTACCCCTTGAACTTCTTTATATCAATCATTCTCTCTCCCCTTTTCGGCGGACTTGATCCGGAAAATAAAAACGGAGGTCAACCCAAACGCAAGCAGATTCATCAAACCGCCTATGCCCACGATCTGCAACGCCGATGCGTGAAACAAGCGGGCTCCCAGCAGATAAAGCGCAGCTGAACCGGCAACAACCCACGCCCCCGCAAAACGGTGCTGCGCCAACAGTAGTGATACATTGGTGTTCAACAGCGTAGAAATCCCCATCACCACAGCCATCCACCGCGTCTGGCGGATCAGGGCGGCATCCGGCTCCGTAATCCGGAACAGAATGCGGTGAAGCAGTTCCGGAATCAGACAGCAAAGCAGCAGAGCCAGTAGAACAAACCCTCCGGTATAGAGCTGGGAACGAAGGAAAACCCGGCGGTGTTCTTTCGAAAAATCACCTGACGATGACACTTTGGGAAACATAGCCATCGCCACGGAAACCGCCATAAAGGTCACCATCCGGCCCAGTGTCGCCGCAAAAGCAAACCCGGTATCATCCGGCACATACCGTTGCACCAGCACGACATCGCCCGTCATCAGTACGGCTGCTGCAATCTGAACGACAAAACACTGGACCAGATACGTTTTAAGACTGGGCAGGGCCTGCTGATCCGGCACAGTCCCGGCCAGCAGCCGCCACAGCACCAGAAATGAAATCGCCAGCGAAATATAAAGGCCCCCGACATGGCCTGCCAGAGCCCACCCGCAGGCCGGGGCCACCAGCAGTACAAATACAGCACCGAAGGCTACACGCCCCGCAGCGCCGATGATTGACGACAACGAGATCCATCCGAATCGTTGCAGTCCGTTGATCCCCCCGCTCAATACCGGAGAGATACAGATGCCCGGCAGCGCGATGGCCGCCACCACCACCGGCGCGCGGCGTTCCAGATGAAAAAAAGCGGCGATATACGATGAAAACAAGATCGCCAACAGAGCCAGCACCACAGCAGGCAGGCCCGCCAGCAGGTTCCATTTGAACAGCAACCGGCGGATTGTCCCCGTCTGCCCCTCCTTGGCCAGAAGGCTACACGACCGCGTCAAGGCGGTGGATAGGGTTCCCAGCGGGCGGCTTGCGATGGCAATCAGAGCCAGAAACGTGGCGAGTAGCGCATATTCGGGTTTGGGCAACGCCCGGCTGACGACCATCTGAAATCCGATATTGCAGACACTTGTCACCATCGTTGCAGCAAAGAGCAGGACGGTGTGCAGCAGCAGGGCATCGCGGCTGAGCAGCCCTATGATACGGGAAACCAGCAATTTCATCGGTTCCCCCGTTTTCTGCGGCACAACCCCGAATTCTTCCAGACGCGCCGGACAGAGGCGAGCATCTGTAGCGACATTACGAGAAACGTGGTTGGATTCCCGGGCACGTGGTGCCACTCAATCGGGTATTCTTTAATTTGATAACCCGACCGTTTAACCCGGCACAGCAGATCTATGTCGAACGCCCAACCGGGTTCAATGGGTTCCCCGAAAACTGCCTCAAGGGCTTTGCGGGAAAACACTTTTGCCCCGCATTGGCTGTCGCTTACCTGTAGACCGAACACACCATGCACAAAAATTTTGTTCAGAATGCGCGAAGCCAGTCTGCGCATCCACGACTGTTTCGGACTCACGACGGCCCCGTCGATCCAGCGGGAACCGATAATACAGCCGTTTTCGCCGATATTTTCCATCAGCCGGAAAAACGATTCCGGTGGTGTTGACCCGTCAGCATCGACGAAACCGATAAACTCGCCGCAGGCCTGCCGCATACCCCGTTCAACTGCGCCGCCTTTTCCGACTCTGGCGGTTTCCACCAGCACCCGAATCTGCGGATAGGTTTCGGCAGCCCGGCGGGCAACGCCTTCAGTATCGTCGGAACAGTGGTTCGCCACTACAATGATCTCCACATCCCTGTCGAACCGTCCGCTGAAAAAACGGGCATAGGCGTCCAGTGCCTTCGGCAGGCGGTGTTCTTCGTTGCAGGCGGGAATGACGATAGAAAGTTTCATAGTCCGGCCAACTCCCGGCAGGCGGCGTAAACATCGCCGACGTCGATTTCGCGGATGCAGGCATATTCGAGGCCGGCGCGGCATTGGGCGGGTTTGGGGCTGTAATAAAAGCAGGGGCTGCAAGGCAGGCCGCGCCGGATGAGGCGGTGTTTTACGCCCCAGGGGTAGAGCATTTTCGGATTGGTGTATCCGAACAGGGCGACGACGGGGGTTTGGACGGCGGCGGAGATGTGCATGAGGGCGGAGTCGTTGGTGACCATACAGCTGCATTGCTGCATCAGGGCGGCGCTTGCGGGCAGTTTCAGGCCGTCGACGGTGAACACCCGGTTTTTACGGTCGGATGCGGCGGCGATTTCACCCTTAAGTTCGTCCTCTTCGGGGCCGCCGAAAATAAGTACGGTCGCGTCGGCGAGAGCGACCAGTTTTTGGGCGAGTTCGGCGAATTTTTCTTTGGGCCACCGTTTGTTGATGTGGTTTTTAAAGAGGGCCGATCCGGCGTGAAAACCGATTAACCGGCGGCTTTCGAGTCCGTGTTTTTTAAGCCAGTTATCGGCGGTTTCGCGGTCGGACGGTTTCAGCGGGAATTGGAGCGGGGGCAATTCGGGCGGTATTTGAACGCCGCAGAATTGGAGCAGGTCGGCGTTGTTTTCGACGACGTGCCGGGATTCATCTTCGAATAGGGCGTCGTTTTTGAGCCAGTTGAGGTTGATGAAGTTGAAGTGGTTGTATTGGTGCCCGATGCGGCGGCCGCCGAGCAGAATCTGGATAAGGTTGTATTCGGCGCGGTTGGCAGGACAGGCGGCGATGGTGGCGTCGTATTTATTTGAGCGCAGTTTCAAAACCGCCGATAGCGAATGGAGGGCTTTCCCGTTGATGAAGTCGACAAAGTGAACGGCGGACACATCGGGGTTGTTTTCCATCATATGCTGCGAGGCTTTAAACATCACGAGCACGTCGATCTGCAATTCCGGGCGGGCGGCTTTAAGCAGCCGCAGAAAGGGGGTGAAAGTGAGCGCATCGCCCACCCCGGACAGGCACATGCAGAGTACCTTCTCCCACTTTTCCGGTTTTCTGCTCATCGTTTGAATATGAAAAATTTACGGATGAAATAGTTGAAAATGATACCGATCGTCAACATGGCGATGTTGGAATAGGTCACTTCCCAGCCGAACTCGGTGACCAGCAGCCGACCCAGCCAGATGAAGAAAAACTGAAACAGAGAAGCGCCGAAAAAGAGCGCCACTTCGGTTGTTCTTTTGTGTCGGCCGGTTTCAAATACGAAGAGGATATTGAGCAGGTAGACCACGGAATTGGAGGCGATGAAACAGAATCCTTTAATGATGAGGAAATTCCGCGCCAGCTGGGCTTCGGTCGCGGGCACAACATCAAATCCGAGCAGGGTCAGAAACTGCGCAACCGGATCGGACTCGCGCATACAGGGGAAAACATGCCAGGCGAGCAGGTAAAACGTCAGCGTGTCCACCATGACCGAAGTTCCGCCGCAGAAGACATACTTCACGAACTGGGTAAACGGGTTGTCTTTGCGGCGGAGAAAGCCGGATATGCTGGATGTTGTCGGATTCATAAATGTAAAAAAAACCGCGGCATCTTATGCAGACCGGTTGCGGCAAAGCGAGAGTTTTTATTGATTGGACTAGGCCAAAAAGCATCTTTTGCAGTAGAGTCCGCTCCGATTTTCTAAATTGCCGGACTGCGGCTAACCGGGGGAATGTTTTAGATGGGAAAAGTGACCGAACTGAAAAACCGCCTTTTGGTGGGAGGAACGCGTTTTGTTGACGTACGCGGCTTCTGGCTACGCAGTGAAATGGAGGCGATGCAGCGGCTGCCGAAATATGCCCATCCGCTCAATCTCGTCCCCCACGGAAGAAAGATGTTTTCGCAGAACGATGAAGACGGAATCATCATCGAAATTTTCAACCGGATCGGAACCACCAATAAAACCTTTGTCGAATTCGGCTGCGGCGACGGGATGGAAAACAATACCTATGCCCTGCTTTTTCAGGACTGGAACGGCCTCTGGATTGACGGGTCGCCGAAAAATATCGGTAAAATCCGCAAAGGCCTTCCGGGTACTATCGCCTCCGGCCAGCTCAACGTGCTCGAATCCTTTATTACCAAGGACAATATCAACGAGCTGATCTCGACCTATATTAAGGAAAAGGAAATCGACCTGCTTTCGGTGGATATCGACGGAAACGATTATTTCGTCTGGGACGCGATCACCTGCGTCAGCCCGCGGGTGCTGATCATGGAATACAACGCCAAATTTGCGCCGCCCATTAAATACTGCATGGCCTATGACCCCGGCCACATGTGGGATTACACCGATCACGGCGGCGTTTCGCTGAAATTCATCGAGGAAAAAGCAGCGGCTAAAAACTACTCCCTCGTCGGCTGCAGCCTTTCCGGCGCCAACGCCTTTTTCGTCCGCAACGACCTGATTGAAGGAAAATTTGAAGCGCCCTTCACAGCCGAAAAACACTACGAACCGGCCCGCGCCCATTTTGCCAAAATAAAAGCCGGACACCCGACGGACTTCAAAACCCTCGAACGCCGGTTGAAGTAAAATTGATTCCAACGTTTTCCGGGGTGTTTTGTCACAGCATGTATTCTTGACCTTCCAAGTGTTTAATCTATTCTGACCGTTTGTTTTTTTTAAAGGAGAGAGCCGCTTTGAATTCTCAAAAGTTTTTCCGTAAATCCGACTGGCTGGCCTGCTGGCTGACCTTTGCCGTTTCACTGCTGGTCTACGTGTTGACCCTGCAACCCACCCTCGGACTGGAAGATTCCGGCGAACTGTGCGTGGCCTCCGATTATCTCGGCGTCCCCCACCCGCCCGGCTATCCGATCTGGTCGCTGCTGACCTGGTTTTCCCAGTGGGTCTTCCACGCGGTCACCTTCCACGGACATCCCAACCCGGCCTGGGCGGTCAACCTCTTTTCCGGCGTAGCCGGCGCGGCGGCCTGCGGCGTGCTCGCCCTGCTCATCAGCCGTTCCGGAATGGATATCCTGCGGAGCATGGAAAAAGAGTCTGTCCTGATGGGCGAAAAAACCGAAAGCATGTTCTGCTGCGTTGCGGGCATTTCCGCCGGTCTGCTGCTCGCCTTCGGACAGGGCATGTGGTCGCAGGCCGTAATTGCCGAAGTATACACGCTCAACATTTTTTTCCAGACACTGATCCTGCTCTTCCTCTACCGCTGGATGGCCGAACCCAACCGCATCGGCTACCTCTATTTAACCGCCTTCACATTCGGTCTCGGTTTCACCAATCACCAGACGCTGATGTTTATGGGCGCGGCGATTGCAATCGCCATTCTGTTCCGCGATTTCCACCTGTTCCGCGATTTTGCCATCAGCGGTGTGTTTTTTCTGGTGATGCTGGCACTGAACAAACACTTTGCAGGCACAAAATGGGCATGGGTTGAAGGCCCGGAAAAGATTGGTTTCTGGTTCTGGACCGCCTACTGCATCATCATTCCGCTCATTGCCGGTTTCACCCTCAAAAACGGGCGAACTGTCTGCATAACATATCTGGTTCTCTTCCTCGGCCTCGCCTTTTACCTGTATATGCCGTTTTCATCGGATCAGAATCCGCCGATCAACTGGGGCTATCCGCGCACGTGGCAGGGCTTCATGCACGCGATTACCCGCGGCCAGTACGAACGCGTTAAAGTGGCCCACGTGCTTGAAAATCCCGCCCATTTTATCCACCAGTGCGAAGCCTTTTTCATCGACCTGCGCAGTCAGTATCTTCCGCTTGTACTGACCGGATTCCTCCCGTTCGCCGCGTGGAAAATCAGAAAATTCAACGCCGCGCTGGTGGCCATCGCCCTCTTTATTATTGCCGCATCGCTTTTCACCCTCAGCACACTGATCGGCATCAAAATCCCCGAAGCCGCCGGTATTGCCCATGTATTGAATCAACTGGCCAATCCTTTCATCATCGGCCTGTTCCTGCTGTTCGCGATGGGCTTCGGCATGGCCGTTGCCAACTTCATCGAACTGGCGATTAAAAAAGGAGTTGAGATCTGGAAAGAAGGCGGATTCTGGCGCAGTTTCACCGTGATTATTCTCCTCGGTGTCGGCGCGCTCGCGCTTGCGGCGAACCTTTATATCACCGTAAAACTGCTTAAAGCCCTGTTTACTCAGGCGGGCGACCATACGGCGATTGAAAACAGCATTGTTTTCCTCTGGGCCATCCTTCCGCCGATCTTTGTGGTTGGCTCCTATTTCCTGAAAAAGGCCAAAGCCACGCAGTTGAAGTTTGATATTTCCGAACTCGGGCAGCACTGGTTTATCACCACACTCGTCGCCTTCGTCGCAACCAGCATCATCTTCCTGATCATCTGGAACCCGCAGACCGACATCCAGAACCTGTTTATCGGCCGCGTTCAATTCATCCAGCCCCACGCCATTTACGCGATCTGGATGGGTTACGGCCTGCTGCTGATGATGGCTTATGTCGACTCCCTGCTGAAAAATGTCTCCATTGTGAAATATACCATCATGGCCGGCATCCTCTCCCTGCCGCTCTTCCTCATCGTCAAAAACTATGTTGACCCCCACCAGAAAAAGATTGTCGGCGGCTCCGAGCAGAACGGCCACGATTTCGGCTGGCAGTTCGGCAACTGGCAGCTGCAGGGCGTCCACGGCATTGAAGAGGATATGCGCGCGTGGTATTCCGAAGAGGAATTTGAAAAACTGTGGGCGGAATATCCGAACAAAAACTACCCCGAACCGATGGGTACCAACGCCATCTTTTTCGGCGGAACCGATCCCGGGCGTTTCGTTCCCACGTACATGATTTACTCCGCCAAAGTACGCTCCGACGTTTATCTGATCACCCAGAACGCGCTGGCCGACAACACCTACATGAACGTGATGCGCGATCTCTACGGCGACCAGATCTGGATCCCCTCCCCGCTCGACAGCAATCAGGCCTTTCAGGAATATGTGCAGGGCGTTCAGTCGGGCCGTATCAATGCCGGGGCCGACGTAACCACCGAAGGAGGAAAAGTACAGGTTCAGGGCGTCGCCGGCGTCATGCAGATCAACGGCTTCCTCAGTAAAATGATTTTCGACCACAACCAGTACCGCACCGAAACAAAGACGGATGAAAAGACCCGTCCCGTAGGTTCCGCGGTGGTGTACGAAGATCCGGCGCTGGACGGAAACGGCAAACCGCCGCAACGCACCTTTTATGTTGAAGAGAGTTATGTGCTGCCGTGGATGTACCCCTATTTAACGCCGCACGGGCTAATCATGAAAATCAACAACCAGCCCACCCCGCTCACCCCGGAAATCGTTAAAAACGACACCGATTTCTGGAAGTGGTACTGCGGGCGGCTGCTCAACGACGAAAAATTTATCCGCGACATCGTCGCCCGTAAATCCTTCTCCAAACTGCGCAGCGCCATCGCCGGGCTCTACGCCGCGCGGGGCAGACCCGAAGAGGCCGAAGCCGCATTCCGGCAGTCCGTCGATCTTTACGACCTCAGCCCGGAGGCCAACTTCCGGCTGGCCGACCTCATCGCTAAACAGGGCCGCTACGACGAAGCCATTGAGCTGTTCGATGTCTTCCTCAAAAAAGACCCGAATAACGAAAAAGGCTACGCGTTCAAACAGAACCTCATCAGCCTGAAAAAAATGGACGCCCGTAAAACGGAACTGCAGGAAAAATTCCGCACCGGCACCATTGAATTCACCGAAGCGGTGGAAATGATCAATATTCTGAACAATATGGGGCAGGTTTATCAGGGCGACGCCCTCGCCATGCAGATGATCAACAGCGGAACCATGAAACCGGAAATGCTGATGCAGCTCGCGCAGTTTATGGCCCAGAACCGCCGGTTTAACATCGTTGAACAGGCGATCCTGAAATACACGCAGATGAATCCGAACGATTATCAGGCGTGGATCAACCTCTCCGCACTCCGGCTGGTGATGAGCAAGCACAACGAAATGTGGCAGTCGCTCAACAAATCCATCGAGATCGGCGGAGAACAGGCCCGTATGGTTTTACGCAAAGACGCCCGCTTTGACGCCCTGCGAAAACACCCGCAATTCCTACAGATCGTCCCGCCGCTGGTGCCGACGCAAAACACCGCCTCTCCGCTGAAAATACCCGGCCTATAGTGAAAATCCTCGTTTATGACGACAACCCCGATTTCGGCGGCCATCAGATCATGGCCTGCCGCGGGGTTGAAGCTCTTGCCGCCGATCCGTCAAACGAGGTTGTATTTTTCCTGAATCCCGCTAACCGCAAGCTGATCGAACACCTGCCCGGAAATATCGGTCAAATTCAAACCGGCGGCTGTTCCGCTAAATTCGCCGGGTTTCGCTGCCGGTTCCGAAAAGCCGCAATCCGTCGATTAGCGCAGCAGTTCCGGCAGATTCAGCCCGACCGGATTCTCTGCATACAGGGCGATATCGAACAATCCGCATTGGGCCTGCTTGCCGCAAAAAGAGCCGGTATTCGCTGCATCAGCTACATCGCCCTGCCCCATCCCCACAAAGCGATGGGCGCGAAGCTGGGAAGCCTGCGGGATGCAACGAACCACTATCTGCTCAATGCGCCGGATCATTTCATTACGCTGAGCGAGGCGATGAAAAAAATACTGACCGAACGCGGCTGCAAAAAACCGGTCGCCATTGTTCAAAACGGAATCCCGCTTCCGGCCCCCCTCCCCCCGACCCCCCACCCCTACACGCTCGGTATTTTC
>QKFE01000096.1 GCA_003252225.1 Kiritimatiellales bacterium
ATGGCGAACAGTTCGGCGGTGAGCTGGGGGCCGCCAAGGCTGGCGAGGTAGCGCGGGTGCCATTCAGGGTTGAACTTATCCTTATAGCGACGCAACCCTTGGAAATTATAGAAGTGTTCGCCATTGCGATAAACCCAGATCCCCATCCGGGTCCAGAATGAACTGAGTGGATGGTCTTCCAGCCCTGCCAATGGCGCCATCCCCATATTGAACGAACGATAACCCTGCGCACTGCCCCAAAGAAAGAGGCTGGTGAAAAGATAATCCATGATCCCGCTCGGCGCTCCCGGGAGATAGCGCATCAGATCCATAGACAGTTCGGTATATCCATCCCCCGGCCAGAGGTTTGCGAACGCGGCAATATTTCCTTCCGCATCGCGAACGAGAGCCACCGGAAATTCCTGCATATACCCGTCATCGAAACACCCGAGGCTGAATCCCTTTTCGCGACCGTCCTTATCTTCCAGCCACATATCGGAAATCGTGCGCAAGCGCGGAAGAAGGCTGGGCACCTCTTCGCGCGGACACACCTCAAAGGTATAGCCCTCTTTTTCCATTCTGCGGTGCACATAGCGCAGCTTTGCCCGGTCAGCGCCTTCGAGTGAGTATCCTTCCAGCGGGATCAAGGCCTCTTCGCCCAGTTTGAAGAGATTGAATCCGGCTTCGACATACAGGCTCATATGTTCTTCGCCGATCTGGTAGAAAACGGGTCGGCCGCCGAAGCGGTCGCTTAATTCGCGGAACTGCCAGACCAGTTCACGGAACTCCTCCGGTCGTCCGACCGGGTTCCCCATACAGACCCAGACGCGGTTTGCCACGGCATACATCAGGAAGCTTTGGCGGCTGGGGCTGAAGAGCACGGATTTATCGCGCAGCAGTACCAGCGGAGCGGTCTGGCAATGGCTGGAGAACACAATTGGACGAAGCAGAGCCAGCTCCTCTTCGGTCGGAACATGAGGGCGGATACGAGGCGGGTGCAGCAGCCTGCGCAAACCGGAAAACAGCAACACCACCATCGCACCGGCCGTAGCCCGCATGGCCCGGGAGGCGTTACCGGTCAAAGAAAAGCGCCACCACAGTTCGCTACTGTATTCCACATGGCGATAATTGAAGAAAACCAGCCAGATTGCGGCCCCCACCACCAGCAGGCAGGTCAACAGCCAGGAGGTATTGAATGACTCGCTGAACAGTACACTGTGCCGGGTGAACGATTTCCGGCAGGGCAGCAGAGCCAGCAGCAGGCCGCCGTAACCCAACAGAGAGAACACGACATGCCCTTTTACAATTTCGACCAACACACCGACAATCAACAGAACAAGCACTGCCGCATAGGCCCCGTACTGACGGCGATGCAACTCACGGCTGAACAGTACCAGCAGCAGGCCCACCACGCTGGCCAAAAAGTGCGAGGTTTCAAAAAGCCCCAGCGGTATGACGTTCGAGATCCAGTTCATTTGGGCCGAGTTCAGCGGCAGAGTTCCTGTCATCAGCATGACTGTGCCTGCGGCCAAAGCCGCCAGACTGAACGCCTGCGGCACCGCCTGCCGGATCCAGTCCGTCGTCAGTTCTCCGACCGGCCTGAGCGGATGCAGCCAACGGCGAGCTTCAATTCCGCCCAGAACAACGGCTCCGGCAGACAGAGGCAGAAGATAATAAATCAACCGGAAAACCATCAGTGCTCCCAGCAAATCGGGCGCCCCGATCCGGTCGCGCAGAAGATGCAGCATAAGCACCTCGAACACGCCTAGTCCGCCGGGGCTTCCACTGAACAGTGACAGGATAATAGCCAGCACAAAAACAGCAGCGAACCGGGGAAAGGCTACCGCGGCACCGAAAGGGATCAGCAGGTATAAAATATAGGAGGAAAGCAGCAGGTCGACCCCCACCACGGCAATCTGCTCCAGCGCCAGCGGCAGTCCGGGCACAGACCATTTCATACCGCGCAACGTCAGAACACCCTTCCTGCGTCCGGCCAAAACGAGGTAAATCAACGATCCAAGAAGCATCGGAAGGCCAAACCACCGCAAATCCGGCAGATACCGCCATTGAAGCGGATCCAGCAAATGCGGAAATGCGCAGGCCGTCACACCAAACAGGGCTGCCACACCGACGAGCCAGCTGATCCAGATGAACAGCGATACCCGCAGAATATCCACCGCCGAAAGTCCCGCATTTCCGTAGGATCGGTAACGGATTCCTCCGCCACCGATCACCATGCCGCCCACCACATTGCTGAAGGAAAATGCTAGCATCGACGTGCCGACCACCTTCTTCAGCGATACATTTTTCCCGATATATCTCAGCGCCAGAAGATCGTAGCACGGAAAGAGGAGGAAATTGACGCCGACCAGCGCAAATGCACCGCTGATCTTCGCATAGGGAAGAGCTTCGATAAACGCCACCACATCGTGCATCCTGAAACTTTCGGCAGAACGATGGAGCACAAAAAGAGCCGCACAGAAAAACAGAGGGCCGACCAGCGAAGACAGGCGTCTCAGATTCCATCGCCGACAAAAAAATTTTCCCGGTTCATGGGCCGGTAGAGCGGTATTCTTCATATGAAAACCTATTCTTTATCCACACAGACAGAACCCTCCGGCTCCGGAAGATGATAAAACGCCGCAATAGCCGCGTTGACCGCATCCGGATGCGTTGCCGGACTGGCGTGTCCGCCAGAAACAACTTTAAATTCGCTGTTCGGAATCTCCTCGGTCATTTCCCGGGCGTGTTCGAGTCTGATGATATCATGCTCTCCAATCATCACGAGTACCGGCATCGAAATGGAATGGAGTTCTTCTGGCGTTAAGTTCGGATAGTTTCGCCACATCTGTTTGACGCGCCGCTCCAGTTCGCCGAGATGCCGCCCTGCACCGGTCCACCACCGCTTCAGCCAATAGGCTGTCCCCGAGCTTTGAACGTATGTTTTGGCCAGCTCCCCCGGCACCAACCCGGAAGGGTCAACGTTGGCGCTGATGGTCACAAGCCGACCAATCCGTTCCGGATGATTGAGAGCCATCAGCAGCGCGGTATTACCGCCATCGCTCCACCCGACAACGTCCGCCTGCCCGATACTCAATTCATCCAGTACGCAAAACGCGTCTTCCGCAAGAAGACCGTAATTCAGCGAGCGCGTCCCCAGCATTGAAAAACCATGTCCCCGCACATCCGGTACGATCACCCGGCAGCCGGAGTTTACCAGCCAGGGGATTTGCGAAAACCAGCTCAGCCTGTTGCTCAGCCCGCCGTGCAACAGAAGGACAGGGCGGCCGGTTCCATAACACGTGTAATAAATGCGCGTATCCCCATTTTCCACAGAACCCTGCCTGATCTCCCCGCCGTGTTTCAGCGACCAGAACAGATAACCGATAAAGCGCCCCGGAACAGAACCCCGCAGCAACCAGACCGACAGTCCCAGTAACAAAACCACCCCGGCAACCGTTCTCAATCCCTTCATGACCGCCCCCGACTCCACACAGAGGGAGATAACTCTAATCGGAAAGCAAAACCCACTGCTCAGCCGTTTCGAGCTGATCCGGAGGGAAGTGCCGTATCTCCGCAGAAACAAAGTGCGCACCAATCCTCTCCGCCGCGTCGCCCAGTCTGGAGTCCGTCACCAAAGCCACCCGTCGGATGTGCTCGTGGTGATTCCGTACAAAGCGGATATGCCCAACCAGCCCCGCAAAATTTTTCCAGCCGGGGAAGCTCGGCGCGTCAATGATCAACCCGCGTAATCCTCCCGTTTTTTCAATAAACGGATCAACCGTCCGGGCCAGCTGTTCAAAATCCTCTTTCTGCAGGGAATCTTCCGGGTGAACTTTCAACACCCCTTTTTCTTCATTTAAAATATAGGTGATCATGGCATCATCCTTCCGCTCATTTCATTTCCGACCACTCCCGCAGCTCCAAAACGAAACCGACCATCCCTCTGAAATTATCCTCACTCATTTGATTTATTGCCTGATTCCTTTCAGATACACACGGTTTCAATAACGCTACGCCGTAAAGACTTTTACCTCGCGGCGGTGGTTTCGTATACTCCTTTTTTCAAGCTGATGCTCAATACTCTCAAAAGCCAGCCGCACTGCGGCATAAAGGTATTCGGAAGAACTGCTTTTTTCCTCGGCATGCGCCGCGAAACGACGCCGTCCGGGCAGGCTGACAGCAACCGCCACCCGGAAAACCGAGCCTTTTCTCCCGTGATTTGTCTCATCAATCACCACCTCGCACCGACCTTGATCCAGCCCGAGATGGCACAGACGATCCGCCTGCTGTCGCACCAGCTCCTTGATCGCTTTTGATTTGGGCATGTGGCGGAACTGTACGCTCAGCTGTTCAGTATTCATTGTATATCTCCCTGATTATGTTTTACCTGTTTTTAATCATGACCGATCATTATTAACGGCAACCGTTCTTCTCTCGGCCGGGCAGCCGAAGCTCCCGGCCGACACCGTGTCTATTTGATTTCAACCTTTCGAACGGCCTGATCCTGTTCGGTTTTTGGAAGAGTAATGGTCAGTACACCGTCCTTATATTCCGCCGTCACGGACTCAACATTGACGGCCTTCGGCAACACCACCTCGCGCCGGAGCGAGTTGACGCTGCGCTCCTGAATCAGCATTTTGCCATCCTGCTGCTGATCTTTGCTCTCTTTTCGCTCCGCACTGACCGTCAGGACATTATCCTTCACTTCAATGGCGATATCCGGCTTACTGAACCCCGGCAAATCCATCTGCACGGTATAGGCATCAGGCCGTTCGTTCAGATCCATGGCCTGCTGTTCCGTTCCGGCAATGGCCGTGAATTCGGGGTAATCCCAGTAGGGATTCAGCGTGGTGCCGAACAGTCGATCCATCTCCTGTTGCAATCTGAAAAGATCGCGGAACGGATCGGGCACCTGCTGCCGATCCGGAGCCTTCTGCGCCGGGGCAGCCGACTCATCCTTTTTCAACTGGATTTTACCGTCCTGCTTCCCGGCCCATACTGCCCCGCCTCCAACCAGAAGAAAGACAATAAGCGTTCTTACAACAACCTGCCGGAAATCCGACTTCCCGTTACTGTTCATATTTTTCATTTGTGTATCTCCTTGGTTATAGTTTGACTGCTTTGTTTTCGTTGCCCGTTTGCGTTCATTCAACTTTACCGATATTCATCACCGCCCTTCCTGTTTTCTGTACGTTAGATATAGACCCCCTAAACCTTTCGGCAGACTTTCGACCGCATTACAACTCGGTAATGTTTTCGCCATTGACAAACTCCGCCCCACCCGGTTTCTTGAACACGATTTTCACCCGTTAATGGAGACCGCTGTGCGCATACTGATTATCGAGGACGACCGAAAAATCTCCTCCTTCCTACAGAAGGGTTTCAGGGAGGTGGGCTATGCCGCCGACGTGGCGGAAGACGGAACGACCGGACTGGAGATGACCCGGCAGGATGTCTACGACGCCATCGTGGCCGACCTGATGCTGCCGAAGCTCGACGGCTTCTCCATGATTGAGCGGATGCGCGCCGAGGGCACCGACACCCCCGTAATTATTCTCAGCGCCAAACGCAGCGTGGATGACCGGATCAAGGGCCTACAGGCCGGCGGCGACGACTACATGGTGAAACCCTTCTCCTTTTCCGAGTTGCTGGTACGCATCCAGACGTTGTTGCGCCGCGCTCAGCGCATCCCGCAGTCCACCGTACTACAGGCAGGCGATCTGAAACTCGACCTGATGGAACGCATCGCAGAACGCGCCGGCCAACCAATCGAACTACAGCCGCGCGAATTCGCCCTGCTTGAATATCTGATGCGTAACCCCGGGCGGATCGTCACCAAAACGGCGATTCTCGAGCACGTCTACGACTACAGTTTCGACCCGCAGACCAACGTGGTCGATGTGCTCGTCTGCCGCCTGCGCAACCGCATTGACAAGCAGTTCGACAAAAAACTGATCCAGACCATCCGGGGAGTCGGCTATGTCCTCAAAACCGGCTAAACCGAAACCCTCCGCCCTCGCCCTGCGGTTGGCGTTCCTTTACACCGCCTTCCTCGCAGTCTCATTCTCCGCGCTCTTTATGGTGATGTATCAGCTTGTCGACCGTATTGTGCAGCAACGCGACCGCGAACTGATTCAGGCGCAAGTGGAAAAATTCAGCGCCCTTTACCAGCACGGCGGAGTTTCCGCGCTGGCCAACTATTTCAACCAGCCGGTAACCCAGCCCGATGCCGTGTTCGTCCGCATCGTCGACAGCAGCAACCGGGTTCACTTCATCACCGTTTCCCACCCCCTGTGGAACCTGCTCGACCAACGCATGCGCCAAACCGGCGACCTGCACGGAAAATCCCGCTGGGATATGCTCGCTCAGGAAGAGGCAGAAGGAAGCTGGATGGTCGGCACCCAGCCGCTGAACGGCAGTTTCTACCTACAGGTCGGACTCAGTAACGCCGCCGACCGAGCCGTCATGGCCCATCTGCGCCGTACGGGACTGATCATCCTCACCCCAGCTCTGCTGCTCAGTCTGCTCGGCGGCTGGCTACTCTCCCGCAGTGCCCTCTCGCCACTGCGCGCACTGGTCGACACCACCGCACACATCGTCGAAACCGGCGACCTCGACCGCCGCGTCCCCGAACAGCGGCAGCGCGGCGAACTGGCCGAACTCGGCACTCTGTTCAACACCGTGCTCGACCAGAACCGCAGACTGGTCGAGAGCTCGCGCGAAACACTCGACAACGTCGCGCACGACCTGCGCACCCCGATGACCCATCTGCGCAACTCCGCCGAACACGCCCTACAGGATTTCGATGCCCCGCCCGCTCAACTGCGCGAGGCACTGGCCGACTGCATGGAGGAATCAGAAAAAATCCTGTGCATGCTCAACGCGCTGATGGATCTTGCCGAGGCGCGTACCGGCGGCATGAAACTCGAAAAGCAATCCTTCGCCGTACGCGAGCTGGCCGACGAGGTGATAGAGCTTTACACCATCGTCGCCGAAGAGCGCGGCCTGGAGCTGAAAAACGAAATCCCCACCTGGCTCACCCTTGAAGCCGATCGCCTCAAACTGCGGCAGTGCCTCGCCAACCTCACCGACAACGCCCTGAAATACAGCGATTCCGGCAGCATCGTTCTCGGCGGAGGTTCCACTGAAAACGAAGTTTTCCTCACCGTACGCGACCACGGCTGCGGCATCGCCGCCAAAGACCTCGACCGTATCTGGGAGCGTCTTTACCGCGCCGAAAACAGCCGTACCGCCGCCGGCCTCGGCCTCGGCCTCAGCATGGTAAAAGCCATCACCGAAGCCCACGGCGGCCGCGCCGCCGCCGAAAGCCTCCCCCACCACGGCACCGTCTTCACCCTCACCTTCCCCCGGGCATGAAAGAGATCATTTCCTTTGCTGATGCAGTGCCAAAAGTTTTTCGTACAGCTCCCGTTCAGCAGCTGTCAGCTGTCCGGGGATATCGATCTGCACCGTTACAATTAGATCCCCGAAACCCCCTTCATTTTTCTTTAGCCCCTGCCCTTTAAGCTTCAGTTTTTTCCCGGACGAAGTGCCGGGCGTTATATTTAACCCGGCGCGGCCGTTGATCAGCGGCAGTTCAACCTTTGCACCGAGAACCGCCTCGGGCGGAGTGATATGCAACGTGGTTTCAAGATTGGCTCCGTTTACCCGGAAGCGCGAATGCGGTTTGACGGCAATCCGGACAATTAAATCGCCGTGGCTTCCCTGATTTTTAAGGCGCAATTTGGCTCCATCACGGATGCGGGCGGGAATATTCAGATCGTAGGTTTTGGACTGCCCGTTGCCGGTGTAAACCGTGATCCGTTTTTTGCCCCCCTGCCACGCCTCTTCCAGCGAAAGCGAAAGCTCCACTTCTTCGGCCCGGGATTTCGGGCACTGATTGTTTTGCGCAAAACCTCGCCCATGATGAAACCCGCTTTGGCCGCCCATCATATCGCCGAAAATGGTTTCAAAGAAATCGCTGAAACCGCCCTGCCCGGAAAAGCCGAATCCGGATCCGCCGTTTCCGCCGAATTCAAAGTGGATGTTTTCCCATCCGGGCGGCGGCGTAAAATCCTGCCCCTGTTGCCAGTTGGCACCGAGCTGATCGTAACGTTTCCGTTTTTCCGGATCGGCCAAAACCTCATAGGCTTCGGAAATCTCCTGAAACCGTGCCTGCGCTCCCGGCTCTTTATTGATATCCGGGTGGTACTGACGCGCGAGTTTCCGGTAGGCCTTTTTGATGGCCGCCTCGCTTGAATTCCGCTCAACACCGAGCGTTTCGTAATAATCTTTATACTTCACACTCATTCAAAACCCGTTGGTTAATGCGGGGCGGAAAACCGCCCCGCATCCGGATCAGTCCGTACTGACCGAAATTCGCTTCCGGTCAATTTTTGACTGCGCTGTCTTGGGGAGTTTCAGCGTCAGAACGCCCCGCCGGAACTTTGCGTCAGCCTTTTCACTGTCCACCTTTGCCGGTAGCGGAATGGTTCGGCTGTAGCCGCCGTAACTCATTTCGGCAATGTGGTAGTTCCGTTTTTTCTTTTCCGTCTCTTCTTTATGTTCCCCGCGGATCGTCAGCATATGGTCTTCGAGATGAATCTGGATGTCTTCCTTTTCCATTCCCGGAAGCTCGACCTTAATCCGAAATTCATCATCGGTCTCGGAAAGCTCCCAACCGGCACTGAATACCCGTTTACGCGAATTCCGCCCGCCGGTGTAATAGGTATCGAAAAGCTCGTTCACCTCCCTCTGTAGCAGGTCGAAGGGATCTCCCCGCCATTCATCCTCGGAATACGGCTGGCGTTTCCGCCAGGGAATCATTTTGTTTTTCATGGGCACACACCTCCCTTCCGATCAACCTCCTGTGGTTACTTCTATTTTACGGGGAACCGCCTGCTCCGCCTTTGGGAGTTCAAGATCGAGCACCCCCTGATGCAGTCTGGCCTTGATTCCATCGCGGTCAATCAACTGCGGGATGGAGAATTTCCGGCGGAAAACACCGGTTGCATATTCGCCGATCAGCAGATCCAAGCCTCCGGGCCGACCGTCTTTCTGTTTGGCAACAATTTCGAGCTCATTGTTATCCAGCCGGATATCCACATCCTCCTGCGCCACGCCGGGCATATCGCAACGGATTAAAACAGCATTTTCCTTCTCATACACATCCGTCGTCGGAACATACTCACGCTCCTGCTGAACCGGCTGGGCCTTTTCTGCTTTCTGCACTGCTTTTTCATTCACATTTTTCACCGTAATCACCTCCTTAAGATCCTTTGATTTCAATCCGTTTCGGCTTCGTGGCTTCATGGCGCGGCATGTAAACCGTCAGCACGCCGTTTTCGTATTTCGCCGTCACCTTGTCGTTTTCAACGGCAAACGGCAGACGGACGGTGCGCACAAACTTACCGGCTTCACGTTCACGGCGATGGCATACGGCGTCTTCCGCCGGTTTATCGCCTTTGCGTTCACCTTTAATCGTCAGCTGATTATTCACTACGCTGATATCGAGGTCGGCGGTTTCGAGGCCGGGAAGCTCAGCGGTTACCACGATATTTTCTTCGTTGCCCCACACATTGAGTGCCGGGAACCGGGACATTGCAGTCCGGGTTTCATAGCCGTCGAACAGACGGTTCATTTCTCTTTGCAGAGACCGAAGCTCATCGAACGGGCTCCATGCTCTCGGGTCATTCCAATACATTTTGAACTCCTTCCGTTAAACTCATCCGCGACCGCCGCGGAGAGTTCGCCTATGGGCTACAACCGCGCCTTAATCAAAAAATGTGCCAAACGGAAAAATCAAAAAATCCCAATAAAACAGCCTCTTAACCAAGGAAAAGGAGGGAAAAAATGGCACAACCGCATCCGGGGACTGTCACATTTTTTCACAAAAAAAGGCCCCGCGCGGGCGGGACCTTTCTTCGATCTGTTCGGGCCGGTTAGACCTGAAGCAGTTCGTCGTAGCTCGGCAGCGGCCAGAAGTCCGTCGGAACAATGGCTTCGAGCGCATCAACCGACTTGCGGAGTTCCGCCATAGCCGCGATCTGCGCAGAAGCACCTTCTGCCGCTTCAAGCGCTTTCACGCCGGCAACGGTCGCTTCGAGCAGGCTGGACATTTCCGCCGTGATGGAGGCAACCGCCGGAACGGACGAGTATTCATTGATCGCCATAACCGCCGCCGGAATCAGCAGGGTTTTCACGATGTCAGCCGCAGTGGCCGCTTCGATACTGATCACGGTTTTATAGGCTTCTTCATAGATATTGAAGCGCGATTGAAGCTCTTCGTTGGACAGAACCCCGTATTTGGAGAAGAGATCTTTCGCCTTCTGGGATTCCAGTACTTCCAGCGCCTCGGGAGTTGTTACCATGTTCGGCAGGCCGCGTTTTGCCGCTTCCGCGAGCCATTCGTCGGTGTAGCCGTCGCCATTGAACAGAATACGTTTGTGTTCTTTAATGGTTTTCGCCAGCACTTCCTGCAATACGGCATTGAATTCACCGCCTTTTTCGAGGCCGGTTTCAATTTCGGTGCAGATGTAGTCAAAGGCTTCGGCAACGATCGTGTTCAGTACGACATTGGCACCGGCCGCACTCTGGTTGGAACCGACTGCACGGAACTCGAAACGGTTTCCAACGAACGCGAACGGAGAGGTACGGTTACGGTCGGTGTTGCCGCGCGGCAGCTTCGGAAGCAGATCAACGCCCAGATGGATGTGTCCGCCCTCTTTCGATGCTTTTGCTCCGCCCGTTTCGATCTGTTCGATGATATCGGTCAGCTGGTCGCCGAGGAAGATGGATACAACGGCCGGAGGCGCTTCGTTCGCGCCGAGGCGATGGTCATTTCCGGCCGTTGCAACAGAGGCACGCAGCAGGTCGGCATGGGTGTCAACCGCTTTCATGAGCGCAACCACGATGGTCATGAATTTAGCATTTTCATGCGGATTATCGCCCGGCGAGAGCCAGTTTTTGCCGTCCGGACCCTGAATCGCCCAGTTGTTGTGCTTACCGGAACCGTTGACGCCTGCGAAAGGTTTTTCGTGCAGCAGGCAGACAAAGCCGTGTTTCTCGGCGGTAACCTTGAGGGCTTCCATGGTGATCTGGTTTCGGTCAACGGAAACGTTAAGGGTTTCGAAGATCGGTGCAATTTCGAACTGGGCCGGGCACACTTCGTTATGGCGGGTTTTTGCCAGAACGCCGGTTTCCCACAGTGCTTTGTCGAGGTCGGCCATGAAGGCGGCGACGCGGTGTTTGATGGCGCCGAAATAGTGATCTTCCATCTGCTGGTGTTTGGCTGCCGGTTTTCCGAAAAGCGTGCGGCCAGTACGGATCAGGTCAGGGCGCTGTTCATAGAGCTCGGCGTCGATCAGGAAGTATTCCTGTTCGGAACCGAGGGTGGCTTTGGCCATCGC
>QKFE01000013.1 GCA_003252225.1 Kiritimatiellales bacterium
CATGAACGCCCCGCAACTTGAATCCATCTGCCCGTTGCGTGAGTTTAAAGTTTCCATTTCCAAAATCATCCACGACGGCCCAGCCGATGCTGTTCGTACCCAGATCCAACCCCAGAATGCGTTTGCTCATTTAAGTTTCCTTTCAGCTCTGTATTGACCAATCTTTAAAAAGCGACTACAAGTAAACCCGAAAAGTAGTAAGAACTGTCTTTTCACAATAAGGCTATATGCCGAAGGTCTTTGACCTATTACCCCGCATACTCTGCGGGGTTTTCTTTTTTACAGCCCGGAAATACATAGTGGATTATAAGTGTATATGCGATAAATTGTCCACTCTTATTCTGATTTTATTATCTTCTTAAAACCCGCTTTGCTTGCGCCTGTGCGGAAAGGGGCGTAAGGTTCGGGGATTCCAACGAAGGGGGAATGATGAAGGATATTGATAGTGCAAATAAGATTGCGGTGCTGATTGATGCGGAGAATGCGTCGTATGCGGTGCTGGGGGCGGTGTTGTCGGAGCTGTCGAAGCACGGGCATATTATTGTGAAGAAGGCGTACGGCGACTGGAGCAGTAATCATTTGAAAAACTGGAAGCAGCCGCTGAATGAACTGGCGATTACGCCGGTGCAGCAGTTTTCGTATACGCAGGGCAAAAATTCGTCGGATGCGGCGATGATTATTGATGCGATGGATCTGCTGTATACGGAGCAGTTCGATGCGTTTGCGCTGGTGACTTCGGACAGTGATTTTACGAAGCTGGCTTCGCGGCTGAAGGAGTCGCAGATTTATGTTTTCGGCGTGGGGGAAAGCAAGACGCCGGCGGCGTTCCGCAACGCCTGCGATGATTTTATTCTGACGGAAGTGCTGCAGTCGCCGGATGAGGAGAAAACAGAAACGAAACGGTCGGAGAAAAAAGCCTCAACCGGGAAAACGGCCCAGCAAAAACTGAAGCAGGATGCTAAACTGGTTAATATTCTGCGCAACGCGGTGGAGGAGTATGCGGACGATGACGGATGGGCGCTGGTTTCGACCTGCGGCAGTCTGATTAAGCGGCAGTATCCGGATTTTGATCCGCGCAATTTCGGGTTCCGCACGTTTACGCTGCTGTTTGAGGGCATTGGTCTTTTCGACATTGACCGGCGGAAGAACGGCCCGAAAAACGCCGTGTATGTAAAGGATCCGAAGAAGTGATGCGAGGGTTCCCCCTCCCCGCGCCCCACCCCCTTATCACCCCCCCCGATGGAAATCGTCAGCGGAAACGGAAGTCGGTATTAGAGCATTTCGCAAATGAGATGTCGTATTTCGAAGAATCGGAGAATGTAGTGGCGGCTCTCAGAGCCGCAAGCGTTTCTTTAGATACGGCGGATAAATATCGGGATTTCTTTAACCACAAAAAACACAAGAAGTCACAAAACAGACGGTGCTGTTTTTGTGAATTTTCGTGCTTTTCGTGGCCATTCATTAAGCACCATAAATTCACAATATTTAATTGCCGGAGCAATAAGCCACTGCAGCCTTACGGCATTTCAATCATTGATTGCTCTAATTATTTTTTTCGAACAGCTTTGCGCGGCTGTGATCGACGCTTTCGGGGAATGCGCCTTTTTTCGCCTGTTCGGCGATTTCAATATCCGCCTTTGCCGATTCGAGCAGTGCGCCGTTCCAATCGGTGTAACTGGTGCGGGCAAACAGCTGGACGTCGTACTGTTTTGAGGCAGCGGCGGCATATTCCTGCCAGTGCTCAACGGCCGCTTCGAGATGATTTACGGCTTCTTTCTGAATGTTCCGATCGCCTTCGACACGAAAGCGGTGGACGGCAGTGCTGCCGCGCAGTTTGTCGGCATAATATTGACTCAACCGGGCGAAGGCTTCGAAATCACCCAGCGTTAAACGCAGCTCTTTACTGTTTTTGTCCGCGCGCAGTTTTTCAATTCCTGCCAATGTTTCGGCAGCCAGTCGATCCAGTTCATCGGCGACATCGAGCGGCGATTTCAGATCCGCATTCGGGCTGCGGACAAACTCATCGATCGACTGCATTCCCTGCCCTTTCAGCGGGCCGTATTCGATGAAGTGGTTGACGGAATGATAGCCCTCTTTTTTGGAGGTGCAGATTTCCGGCGACCACATGTGATCCCAGTCGCGCCAATGGGCGGTGTTGACCAGCGGGATAATTTTTGAGGCGGTCTGCCACGTTTCGTAGAGCTTCGCCGCGTCGGTTCCCGGAAAACGGAACGCGATCTGTTTTTCAAAAAAACCGCGATCCAAAGACGGGTCGTAACCGAGCCGGCCCCAGAGCATGAATTTATACCAGTGTTTGTCAATCTCCAGCTGACGCGGGGAATCCGGTTCCGTGCTGGCGAATTCGCGGCCCCAGACATAGCCATCCGAACCCATGTGGTAACCGGCGAGCAGCGGTTCGGGCGGAAGATTTTTCATGTATTCACGGACATAATCCGGGTTGCCCCAACGGTAAAGAAAGATGTCGTCGTTGCGCAGATTCATCCAGCAGCCCAGCTTATATTTTTCGCACTGCGCCTGAAGTTCGTTTTTAAAGAAAGGCGGATTAGGGATCGAGTAGAGCCGGGCCTTTGCATATTTAAAACCGACGTCAATCGGGTCGGGATATTTGGAAATAAAATCGTCCATCATCTCCTTCATTCCGCTGTACCAGATACGGTGAATGAAATGGACTTCGCGGCCGGGCTGTTCTTTTTTCGCATCGACGATGCCCTGTCCGTAGGTTTTCCACATCCACTTTTCGACGGAGTTTTCGCCTTCCAGTTTATTTTCCATGTGCTCGCCGCAGGTGATACCGAGGCCTTTCAGATCGGGATACGTGAGCACAAACTGTTTCACGCTTTCGCGCATGTAGTCGATGGTGGCCGGGTTGGTTTGCGACGCATCAATTCCATATTTGCCTTCGGCTCCGTGCACCCAGATATTCCAGGTGATGAAATAGATGTCGATGCCGCGCTCTTTGGCGTAGCGCATAACGTGCTGCCAGAATTTGATCTTCTCCTCGATCGGCATTTTTTTGACGATTTTATAGTTCGCCGGATCCTGTAGTTTTTCCTGCATGTATTGCGGCAGGATCCAGTCATCCAGTTCGTAGGTCGGCACGGCGACATCGCTGAGCGCAACGTCGGGATATTTTTCCAGCTTCAGCATCGCCGAAAAGGGATGGTTGCACCAAAGCGTCAGCGTGTTGTAGCGATATTCCGCCATGCGGTCGAAAAACGCGTGCCAGAACTCTTCCGACCAGACCTGCTCAATATTCATGCGGGCGGATGTGCCGGAATCGTCGTAACTGGGGCAGCGGGCATCCAGCGGAATATTCATCTTCAGTCCGCGCCGTTTAATGAAGGGTGTTTTTTCAACATTCAACAGGCCGACGTCTTCGCCCAGCCGGATACGTTCGGCAATCTCCAGTCCGCCGTAAAGCAGTCCGCGTTCATCGCCGCCAAGCACCGTCAGCCCGCCGGTTTCGGAATAGATTTGAAACGCCTGTTCCGGCAATTCCGGGTCAATTTCAAAATGCAGGTTCGGAACATTTTTCCCCTTTGCCGCATCTTTAATTTTCTGCACGGCAAAATCCGCCGCCGGCAAATTATCGGGTATTTCAACCAGAACCGCCAAACACGAAAGCTGCGCACAAAGCGCAAACAGAAACATTTTTTTAATCATCACACTCATACTCCTTATCTCTTTATTTACAGGGTTCAACCCGGTTTCAAACTAGCGGACAACCGCGCCGCGTTAAATTTTATTCCGCCTCCATTTTCCGGAAAGCCGCCGGTGATATTCCGGTCAACTGTTTGAATACCTTTGAGAAATGGAAGCGATCCGAAAAGCCGGTGTATTCCGAAACCAGATCAATCGTCATATCGCTCTTTTTCAGCAGATCGCACCCCAACGCAATTCGCATCTGCATCAGGTAAACATAGGGCGTCACCCCCGTTTCGCGCTTAAACAGGCGGATAAACGCCGACCGCGTCAGGCCCTGTTTGGCCGCTTCATTTTCAATATTCACACTCCGGGAAATCCCCAGCCGGAAATGTTCAATGGCGTCGGTTATCCGGTGATCGAAAGACTGCGCGGTAATGCACTCATCCGGAATCCGGGCCAGCGCCATTCCGACCAGTGCCGCGGCCTGAACCTGCCCGCGTTCGGAAAGAAAATCGGGCGGCGGAAGAATTTCCGCCATCGTTGCATCAAGCTGGTATTTCAAAACACGGTCGAGCGGGATTTCATACGCCTGCCGTCTCACTTCGCTATAGGGTTCCGTTGCATCAAAATTCAGGAAGAACTGTTTCGGGTCGCCTTTCACCTCTGTTGAAAACGAAAGGCCCGGCGGCATTAAATAGATACACGCAGGCC
>QKFE01000307.1 GCA_003252225.1 Kiritimatiellales bacterium
TACTGCCCTCGCGACAAGCGGCATACGCTTCATCGCGAAACCAAGTAGTTGAAGGATTTTAAGTCAGGTCGGTAGTTCAATTGGTAGAGCACCGGTTTCCAAAACCGGCTGTTAGGGGTTCGAGTCCCTTCCGACCTGCCACTTCTGAAACTGGAAAGCAAAATGAATAAACTGGCAAATCTGAAGACCTTCCTCGAAGAGGTGAAAGTGGAACTTTTAAAGTGCACTTGGCCCACCCGGAAGGAGCTGTTCGGGCAATCTGTTGTTGTCATCATTTCGGTTACGATTCTCGGGGCGTTTGTTGCCCTGTGTGACCTGGTGAACATGAACCTGCTCAACTTTATCATCCGCTAGTTTATCCAGACGGGACATATAAGATGCCGAAACAATGGTTCATCCTACACGCGCTTTCCGGTCACGAACTGAAAGTTCAGAAGAACATTGCCAGTCGTGTGCAGCAGGAAGAAATGGAAGACTTTATCGGGGAAGTTCTGATTCCCTCGGAAAAAGTCTCCGAAGTTAAGCAAGGCAGAAAAACCACGGTAAACCGCAAGTTTTTCCCGGGTTATGTTTTAATCAACATTGCCCTTTATGATGAAAATAAAGCGGTTAACGCTGAAGCCTGGTCGTTCATCCAGAACACGCCGGGCGTAATCGGTTTCCTGGGCGGGGAAAGACCTGCCCCGATGACGGATGCGGAAGTCAACAGCATCGTCAACCAGATCGAAGAGAAGAAGGAAGCCGTTGCGCCGAAAGTGATGTTCGAACCGGGTGAAACCATCAAGGTTACCGATGGGCCGTTCATGAACTTCAGCGGGATTATCGAAGAGGTCGATCCGGAACGCGGGAAACTGAAAATCTCCGTTTCGATCTTTGGCCGCTCCGCACCGGTTGAGCTTGAATACTGGCAAGTCGAGCGTTCTGCCGAATAAATTTAGAGGATTGTTATGGCTAAGGAAATCACAGGGTACATTAAGCTGCAAATCCCGGCCGGACAGGCGAACCCTGCTCCTCCGGTAGGCCCCGCCCTGGGTCAGAAAGGCGTTAACATCATGGAGTTCTGCAAGGCGTATAACGCCGCAACGCAGGCTCAGATCGGAATGGTTGTTCCGGTGGTGATTACCGTATACAGTGACCGCAGCTTCTCGTTCGTAACCAAGAGTCCGCCGGCATCGGTTCTGCTCAGAAAAGCAGCCGGTCTGGCCAAAGGCTCCGGGGTGCCGAACCGCGATAAGGTGGGTAAAGTCACCCGCGCACAGATCGAAGAGATTGTCGAAACGAAAAAAGACGACCTCAATGCCAATAGTTTGGACGCGGCCGTTCGGATCATCGAAGGAACCGCGCGCAGCATGGGAATCGAGGTGGAATAACATGGCAGGCAAAAAATATATCAGTGTGAAGGGAAAGGTTGACCGTTCAGCCGATTACAGCGTTGAAGATGCTGTTTCGTTCCTGCAGAACAACCCGACCGCCAAATTTGACGAAACGTTTGAGTTCGCTTTCCGGATGGGCGTTGACCCGACAAAATCCGATCAGGCGATCCGTTCAACCGTTGCATTGCCGCACGGTACCGGTAAAGACGTGCGCGTCATCGTGTTCGCAACCGGCGAAGCGGCCGACGCGGCCCGCGAAGCCGGTGCTGCCGAAGTCGGTTTTGAAGACCTGATCAAAAAAGTTCAGGACGGATGGACGGATTTCGACGCCGCAGTCGCCACGCCGGATGCGATGAAAGAAGTGCGCAAAGTCGCCCGTGTTCTCGGACCGCGCGGTTTGATGCCGAATCCGAAAACCGGAACCGTTACCGACGACACCGCTTCTGCAGTCAAACAGCTACAGGCCGGTCGTGTTGAGTTTCGTATGGATCGTAACGGCAACATTGCGGTGCCTTTCGGCAAGCGTTCTTTTGAAAAGACCGCGCTGCTCGAAAATGCAAAGGCAGTGGTTGACGCCATTAACGGCGCGAAACCGGCCAGTGCAAAAGGCACCTACATCAAACGCTGCACCATTTCAAGCACCATGGGTCCGGGCCTCCGGGTTGCCCTCAAGGAAATTTCCGGATAGGAGGGTATTTAAATGAAACCTGAAGAAAAAGGTATGAGACCCGAAAAGACGGCCATGGCTGTCGAGATCGAAGAGCGCGTAGCGGGGGCATTGTACATGATTCTTGCCGATTATAACGGCATGAACATGACGATGATCAACGATCTGAAGAAGACTCTTCGCGAAAACGGTGCATCGTACAATGTGGTTAACAACCGGATGCTCAACCGCGCACTGCCGACCGATGCATCTGCCCTGCTGAAGGGGCAGACTTCCATGATCTACGGTGAAGGCGATGTGGTTGAAGTGGCGAAGGTTATCAAGAAGTTTACCGCGAAAAACAAGAAGCCCCTCATTAAGGGCGGTTTTGTTGAAGGCAAGCCCGTCAACGCTCAGGACGTCGTCGAGCTTTCCAAGCTTCCGTCGAAGGATGTCCTGCGCGCTATGCTGCTCGGCACCCTGCTGGCTCCGGCCACTCAGTTGGCCGGCGTATTCAACCAGAAAGTATCCACGCTGGTGTACGTGCTGAACGCGGTAAAAGAGAAAAAAGAACAAGAAGCATAAATATTTAAATCAAGTAGTAGTCTAGGAGGAATACAATGTCCGAAGAAACAAAAGAAGCAGTAGTACTCGAAGGTAAAATGGCTGAATTCGTTGATTGGGTTGAGACCATTTCCGTTCTCGAACTTTCCAAGCTGGTTAAAGCACTCGAAGACCGTCTCGGCGTAAGCGCCGCAGCTCCGGTCGCCGTTGCGGCTGCCGCACCGGCAGGCGACGGTGACGAAGGCGGCGGACCTGTTGAGAAAACAGAGTTCGACGTTGTTCTGACTGCGGCCGGATCGTCCAAAATCCAGGTCATCAAAGAACTTCGCGCTCTGACCGGTCTGGGTCTGAAAGAAGCAAAAGAGATGGTTGACGGCGCTCCGGCCACCATCAAAGCAGGCGCTTCCAAAGAAGACGCAGCAGCCATGAAAGAGAAGCTCGAAGGTGTTGGAGCAACTATCGAACTGAAATAAAACCCCTGGTTTTATTGCGTTTTGACAGATTGCGCCAACCTCGAGTTGGCTTGTAGATTGTTCCCCTTTGAGACCCAAAGGGGAACATACATTATCCAATATAAACCTGAAGGTGCGGGATGGCAGAGAGAATAAACTTTGGTAAGCTTACCGACGCGCTTGATGCGCCAGACTTGATTGAAATCCAACTGAACTCGTACCGGGACTTCCTCCAGCAGGAGAGTTCGCCCTCGCGCCGTCGTAAGATGGGCTTGCAGGCGGTACTGGGTGAAGCGTTCCCGATCGAAAGTTATGACGGGCAGATTGCCCTCGATTTCGTAAGTTACGAAATCAAAAAGCCGAAACTCGACCATCTGGAGTCGATCCGGGAAGGGGAAACCTTTTCGGCGCCTCTTTATGTAACGTTCAAACTTCGCGAAGGCGAAGACATTCGCGAAGATACCCTCTTCATGGGTGAAATCCCGCTGATGACAGATAGCGGAAGTTTCGTCATTAACGGCGCCGAACGTGTAATTGTGAGTCAGCTTCACCGTTCTCCCGGCATCTGTTTTGAGCAGTCCGTTCACGCGAACGGTTCCATCCTGCATTCATTCCGGATTATTCCGGATCACGGTTCCTGGATCGAAGCACAGTTCGATACCAGCGATCTGATTTACATTTATCTCGACCGCAAACGCCGCCGCCGCAAATTCCTTGCATCGACTTTCCTTCGCGCGCTGGGTTTCGCAACCGACGAAGAAATCCTCAATCTCTATTACAAATACGCGGAGTTTTCACTCAGCAAGAGCAAGTTTGCCGAAGAGGAGCTCGAAAACCTTGTGCTGTCTGATGATATCGTTGACGCGGATTCCGAATCCGTGATCGGCCGCCGGTACGACAATCTTACCGTTGATATGATTCAGCGCATGAAACTGGCCGGATACAAGAAAGTATCTGTTGTCGATGTTTCCTGGGATCAGGGCCTTTTTCTGAAATCGGTTCAGGCCGATACAACCCGCACCGTTGACGAAGCCTTGAAAGATCTCTACCAGAAGCTCCGTCCGGGCGATCCGCCGACCACCGCATCAGCCCGCCAGATGATCAAACGTCTGTTCTTTGATGAAGCCCGTTTCAGCCTGAGCCGTGTTGGACGGTATAAAATCCAGCAGAAGCTCGGCGTTGAAAGCAGCTCGCTGACGCTCGAAGTCGAAGATGTTGTGGAAGCATTGCGCTACCTGCTCATGATCCGCATGGGCGAGGGTACACTGGATGATATTGACCACCTTGGCAGCCGCCGCATCCGTACCGTCGGCGAACTGCTCGAGGGTCAGTGCCGCGTGGGTCTTGCGCGTATTCAGCGCCTCGTTAAAGAGCGTATGACCATTTTCGACACCACGGTTGACCGCCTCTCTTCGCAGAAGCTGATCAACCCGAAAGCGCTGTCCGCCGTAATCAAGGATTTCTTCGGACGCAGCCAGCTTTCGCAATTCATGGATCAGACCAACCCGCTGTCCGAGCTGACGCATAAGCGTCGTCTCTCTGCCCTCGGCCCGGGAGGTTTGAACCGTGACCGCGCCGGCTTCGAAGTGCGCGACGTACACAGCTCCCACTATGGCCGCATCTGCCCGATTGAAACGCCGGAAGGCCCGAACATCGGTCTGATTTCCTCGCTTTCAACCTTCGCGAAAGTGAACGAATACGGCTTCATCGTAACGCCGTACCTGAAGGTTTCAAAAGGCAAGGTCAGCAAAGATATCGACTGGCTGACCGCGGACGAAGAAGAGCGCTATGTTATCGCGCAGGCCAATGCGCCGCTCGACGACAAAAACTGTTTCATTAACGACCGTGTGATGGTTCGTGTCCGCGGCGATTTCCGCGAAATGGCTCCGGGCGATGTGGAATATATGGACGTATCGCCGAAACAGGTGGTCTCCATTGCCGCCGGCCTGATTCCGTTCCTTGAGCACGACGACGCCAACCGCGCGTTGATGGGCTCGAACATGCAGCGCCAGGCTGTTCCGCTGATGAAGTCGGAACGTCCGTTTGTAGGTACCGGCATTGAAGGCCGTCTTGCCCGCGACTCCCGCGTGTTGATTACGGCTAAAGAAGACGGTATCGTTGCGTATTCTTCTGCTGACCTCGTCATCGTTTCCAAAGACGGTTCTGTTCCGCTTAAAAAGAACAGCTCCGATGCCCAGCGTTACCGCCTGCGTAAATTCATGCGTTCCAATGCCGGCACCTGCCTCAATCAGCGTCCGATCGTTAAAGTCGGTCAGACAATTAAGGCGGGCGATGTGCTGGCTGACGGCGCAGGCACGGATCAGGGCGAGCTCGCGCTCGGTAAAAACGTGGTTGTGGCTTTCATGCCTTGGAGCGGTTACAACTTCGAGGACGCCATTCTGATCAACGAAAAACTGGTTCGCGAAGATGTTTACACTTCCGTTCATATTGAAGAGTTCGAATGCGGCGCCCGCGACACCAAACTGGGCCCGGAAGAAATCACCCGCGATATTCCGAACGTCGGTGAAGAAGCACTGAAAAACCTGTCGCACGACGGTATTATTCAGGTCGGCGCCGAAGTGAAACCGGGCGATATTCTCGTCGGCAAAATTACGCCGAAGAGTGAGACCGAACTCGCTCCGGAGGAACGTCTGCTGCGCGCTATTTTCGGCGAAAAGGCGGCTGATGTCCGCGATACTTCGCTGAAAGCGCCGTCCGGTACGTACGGCATCGTGATGGATGTGAAAGTTTCTGCGAAAAATTCCGACCTGAAAGGCGATAAGCCGACCGACGTGAAGAAACTGCAGAGCGAAATTCAGGATCGTCATGAAGACGTAGTTGCACAGCTGACCGAAGATCTGACCGAAGCGCTTTCGAACATCCTGCTCGGTGAAAAAATTCCGCTGGATGTGATGAATGCGGAAAGCGGCGACGTAATCATTCCGGCAAACCGCAAGATTACCAAAACACTGCTGCGCAAACTGGCCGCCAATTACCAGCACGTTGAAATCGACCCGAGCCCGATCCGTATCAAAATTATGGGCATCATCGATGAATACCGCGGCAAGTTTACCGAAGCCAAACAGGATAAAGACCGTTCGCTCGATCGCGCCGGAAGCGGCGAAGAGCTTGATGCCGGTATCGTTAAATCCGTTAAGGTTTACATTGCCACGAAGAAGAAGCTGTCCGTCGGGGATAAAATGGCCGGACGTCACGGTAACAAAGGGGTAATTTCCCGAATTGTCGCCGAAGAAGATATGCCGTTCCTGCCTGATGGAACACCGGTTGATATCGTGTTGAATCCGCTGGGTGTACCTTCCCGTATGAACGTGGGGCAGGTTCTCGAAACGCACCTCGGCTGGGCGTGCAAACATCTGGGTATGCATGCGGCGACACCGATTTTCGACGGTATTTCGGAAGCGCAGATCCGCGATATGCTCGGCGAAGCCGGCCTTTCAAAAGACGGTAAAACCGAACTTTACGACGGGCGTACCGGCGAGCGCTTTGAACAGCGCGTTGTGGTCGGCGTAATTTACATGCTGAAACTGCACCACCTGGTCAGTGAAAAGATCCACGCCCGTGCGGTCGGACCTTATTCGCTGGTGACGCAGCAGCCTTTGGGCGGTAAAGCCCAGTACGGCGGACAGCGTTTCGGTGAGATGGAAGTGTGGGCGCTTGAAGCTTACGGCGCAGCTCATGCACTGCAGGAAATCCTGACGGTTAAATCCGACGACATTGCCGGCCGTACCCGCATGTACGAGGCTATCGTCAAGGGTGAAAACGTGCTCGACTCCGGCCGCCCGGAATCGTTCAACGTATTAATCAAGGAACTGCAGGGTCTGGGACTGAACTTCCAGGTGAAAAACGAGGATGGCGACCCCATTCTTTCTGTCTAGTAACCGCATCATTTGACTGACACTTTTAGGAGGAATACCGGTGGAAAATACTTCAAGCAATGTTGCCGACATCTTCGGAATCAAACAGGAAGATCAAAGCGACTTCGCGAATATCACGCTTGCTTCTCCGGAAGCAATCCGTTCGTGGAGTCACGGCGAAGTCCGCAATCCGGAAACCATCAACTACAGAACGTTTAAGCCCGAAAAAGGCGGGCTTTTCTGCGAGCGCATTTTCGGACCGACCAAGGACTGGGAATGCTCGTGCGGAAAATACAAACGGATTAAGCATAAAGGCGTAATCTGCGACCGCTGCGGCGTTGAAGTCACGCTTTCGCGTGTCCGTCGCGAACGCATGGCGCACATTGAGCTGGCCGTGCCCGTTTCGCATATCTGGTTCTTTAAGGCCACGCCGAGCCGCATGGGGCTGATTCTCGATATGACCATGCGCAACTTGGAACGTGTGCTGTATTACGACAACTATATTGTTGTTGACCCAGGCGAAACCCCGCTCAAGGAACAGCAGTTGCTTTCGGAAGAAGAGTTCCGTGAAGCCTGCGATAATTATGGCGACGAAAGCTTTGTTGCAAAAATCGGGGCGGAAGGTATTCGCGAACTGCTCTCGAAAATCGACCCGGTCGAAACCCTGCAGCAGCTCGAAGAAGCCATGATGAATACGCGCTCGAAACAGACGCGTAAAAAGCTGGTTAACCAGATGAAGGTGATGGAAGGCTTCATCAAATCCAACTCCCGTCCGGAGTGGATGATCATGGAAGTGCTTCCCGTCATTCCGCCGGATCTGCGTCCGCTGGTTCCGCTCGAAGGCGGCCGTTTCGCCACATCGGATTTGAACGATCTTTACCGCCGCGTCATTAACCGTAACAACCGCCTGCGCACACTGCTCGCACTGAAAACTCCGGAAGTGATTATCCGGAATGAAAAACGTATGCTGCAGCAGTCTGTCGACGCACTGTTCGATAACGGCCGTCATGGCCGTGCTGTTACGGGGCCGGGCAACCGCCCGCTGAAATCTTTGAGCGATATGCTGAAAGGTAAACAGGGCCGTTTCCGTCAGAACCTGCTCGGTAAACGTGTGGACTACTCCGGCCGTTCCGTAATTGTTGTCGGCCCGACACTGAAACTGAACCAGTGCGGTCTGCCGAAGAAAATGGCCCTCGTTCTGTTTGAGCCGTTCATTATCCGCCGCCTGAAAGAACGCGGTGTCGTGCACACCGTTCGCAGCGCGAAGAAAATGATCGAACGCGAAGTCGACGAAGTGTGGGATATTCTGGATGAAGTAACGTCCGGACACACCGTTATGCTTAACCGCGCGCCGACTCTTCACCGCCTTTCCATTCAGTCCTTTGAACCGGTGCTGATCGAAGGGGAAGCCATTCAGCTGCATCCGCTGGTGTGTACCGCATACAACGCCGACTTTGACGGCGACCAGATGGCCGTGCACGTTCCGCTTTCCGTGGAAGCGCAGATTGAATCGAAGAGCCTGATGCTGGCAACCAACAATATCTTCTCGCCGTCCTCCGGAAAACCGGTCACAACGCCGACGCAGGATATCGCGTTGGGCTGCTACTTCCTGACTTCGGAATCCCAGTCTTTCATCATGAAGCGCAAGCGAGGAGAAAAAGTTGAAGAGCACCTCCGTATGATGAACGACATCATGGAAGTGCACACCGCGTACGATGAAGGTGTGGTTAAGCTGCACGACCGTATCCGTTACCGCAATCCGGATTACCAGCGCGAAACCCGCAACGGCGACAAAGACCGTTCGGTGATCACAACAACAGTCGGCCGTGTTTTCTTCAACGAAGTCTGGCCGGATTCGCTGGGTTTTGTGAATAAAACCGCAACAAAAAAAGTTGTCGGAACGCTGATTGAGCAGTGCTACGAACAATCCGGACATAATGAAACAGTCAAGGTGCTCGACCGGCTGAAAAACCTCGGTTACGAACATGCCACTCTTTCCGGCATGTCCATCGGTCTGACCGATATGATTATTCCGCAGGACAAAGGCCCGATGGTTGCCGCCGCCCGTCAGGAGATTGAAAGCGTTGAAGCGAAACACCGCAAAGGTCTTATTACCGAAGGTGAACGCTATAACATGATCATCGACATCTGGACGGACACCAACGATAAGCTGACCAACAAGCTGTTTGACGTGCTGGAAAACAATGACGACCCGATGAACGAGATGTCGAAAGACGAGCTCAACCCGGTTTACGTGATGGTGGATTCCGGCGCCCGTGGTTCGCGCCAGCAGATTCGTCAGCTGGCCGGTATGCGCGGCCTGATGGCGAAACCGTCCGGTGAAATTATTGAACGTCCGATTCTTTCGAACTTCCGCGAGGGGCTGTCCGTACTCGAATACTTCATTTCGACGCACGGCGCCCGTAAAGGTCTGGCCGATACCGCGCTGAAAACAGCGGACTCCGGTTACCTGACCCGTAAGCTGGTCGACGTTTCGCACGACATTATTATTACCGAAGAAGACTGCCACACGCTGAACGGCATTGAAGTCTCCGCGATCACAGAAGGGGACGACGAGCTGGTTTCGCTGGCAACGCGGATTATCGGCCGTACGGCTGCTGAAGACATTTGCAACCCGCACACACTTGAAGTGCTGGTTGCCGCCGGCGAACTGATCGATAAATATTCGGCCCGTAAGGTTGAAAGCGCCGGTGTTGAACAGGTGGTGATCCGTTCGGTGCTGACCTGCGAATCCCGCCGCGGCGTCTGCGCGAAATGCTACGGTAAAAACCTCGCAACCGGCAAACCGGCGCAGCTGGGCCAGCCGGTCGGTATTATTGCCGCGCAGTCCATCGGTGAGCCGGGCACACAGCTGACCATGCGTACCTTCCATATCGGCGGTACGGCATCGTCCGTATTTAAACAGCCGAAAGTGACCGCCAAATCCGGCGGTACAGTGAGGTATGAAAACATCCGTTCCGTTAAGGTTGACGACAAAAACATCATCCTGAATAAAAACGGCAACATTATCATCGTTGATGAAGAAGGCCGCGAGCTGGAACGCTATGCGATGGTGATCGGTGCGCTGGTTTCTGTGGATGACGGCGGTGTCGTTGCTGCCGGTGAGACCTTTGTTGAGTGGGATCCGTACTCCGTTCCGATTCTTTCCGAGCACGATGGTATGCTTGAGTTCCACGACTTCATCGAAGGGGTAACCGTTCAGAAGTCGGTTGACGAAGCGACCGGGGTTGAAGGACTGACCGTTATGGAGCACAAAGAAGACCTCCATCCGCAGATCGTGATTGCCGGCAAAGACGGAAGCAAAGGGTTCTATTCCATTCCGGCCGGCGCGCAGGTGATGATCAAGGAAGGCGATCAGATTAAAGCCGGTTACACGCTGGCCCGTACGCCGCGTAAAACGGTTCGTACAAAAGACATTACCGGCGGTCTGCCGCGCGTTGCGGAACTGGTTGAAGCCCGTACGCCGAAAGAAGCGGCCGAAATCGCGAAGATTGAAGGGATCGTTGAACTCGGCGGTATTGCCAAAGGCAAACGCAAGCTGATCGTTCGCGATACGGTTACCGGCGCGGAAGAGGAGCACCTCATTCCGATGAACAAGCACGTGATTGTGTTCCCGGGAGACTTTGTCCATAAAGGACAGCAGCTGACGGAAGGTCCGATTGTTCCGCAGGAACTGCTCGAAGTCTGCGGCCCGCAGGATCTGCAGGAATACCTCGTGAACGAAGTTCAGGCCGTTTACCGTCTTCAGGGTGTGGAAATCAACGACAAGCACATCGAGGTGATCGTTCGCCAGATGCTGCGTAAAGTTAAGATTACCGACCCGGGCGACACCGAGTTTCTCTGGGGCGAGCAGGTTGAAAAGCAGACCTTCCAGGAAGTCAACCAGAAGGCGGTTGCTGAAGGCCGCCGTCCGGCCGAAGCGTCACCGGTGCTGCTGGGGATCACAAAAGCTGCGCTCGAAACTGAATCGTTCATTTCGGCAGCCTCGTTCCAGGATACCACCCGCGTTCTCACGAAAGCGGCAACACTGGGTATGGTTGACCAGCTCCGCGGCTTCAAAGAAAACGTGATCATGGGCCGTTTGATTCCGGCCGGTACCGGATTCCCGATGTACCGCGATATCAAACCGGTTAAGCTGGGAGAAGAAATCTCGGTTGAAGATTTGCTCGGCGGTGATCCGCTCGCGTTTGCAGATCAGCCTGACGACGAATAGCCGGTAAAAAAAACTGTTGCTGAAAAAGCGTCCCTCTCCGGGGCGCTTTTTTATTGGTGCGCCCGGCAGGGCGCATCCACTTGGTGCGCCCGGCAGGGCGCATCCACTTGAGGGTGAAAGTCCCTTACGCGCCCGACAGGGGGAAGCGTTAGCTGAACATCAACTGCGTAATCGCGAGGTTGCGTGGGAAG